>JAGXLT010000104.1 GCA_018334525.1 Gammaproteobacteria bacterium | reverse complement strand
ATACTTCCGTGACCGCGGTGAAGATGCCCTGATTATTTATGATGATCTGTCCAAGCAGGCGGTGGCTTATCGCCAGGTTTCCCTGCTGCTGCGTCGCCCACCGGGCCGTGAAGCCTTCCCGGGTGACGTGTTTTATCTGCATTCCCGTTTGTTGGAGCGCGCCGCACGGATTAACGCCGAAGAAGTGGAACGCCTGACCAATGGTGAAGTGAAAGGTCAAACCGGCTCATTGACGGCATTGCCGATCATCGAAACGCAGGCGGGTGACGTGTCGGCCTTCGTGCCCACCAATGTCATCTCGATTACAGACGGTCAGATCTATCTGGAAACTGACCTATTTAATGCCGGTATTCGTCCGGCCATTAACGCGGGTCTTTCGGTTTCGCGTGTGGGCGGTGCGGCACAGACTAAGATCATTAAAAAGCTTGGTGGCGGCATTCGTTTGGCGCTGGCGCAGTATCGTGAGCTGGCGGCATTCTCGCAGTTTGCCTCTGACTTGGATGAGTCAACGCGTAAGCAGCTTGAGCGTGGTCAGCGGGCCATGGAAATCCTTAAGCAGGGTCAGTACTCGCCGATGTCCGTCGCGTATATGGGTGTTTCGCTCTATGCACTGAACGAAGGCTACCTTGATGAGCTTGAGCTCAAGCAGGTTGGACCTTTTGAATCAGCGCTGCATCAATACATGGATAGCAACTTCGGTGAGCTGATGCGTAGCATCGATGCCGAAGGCGACTATAACGACGACATCGCCGCTCAGCTGACCAAGGCCCTTGATGATTTCAAGGCCAACGGTAGCTGGCAGGGCAAATAGGGCCAATCGGGGTATAACGGCATGTCCGGCGCAAAGGAAATACGCACACAGATCAAAAGCGTGAACAACACGCAGAAGATCACGACGGCGATGGAGATGGTGGCTGCGTCTAAAATGCGCGGTGCCCAACAGCGCATGCGTCAGGCCCAGCCGTATGCTGAAAAAATGCGCCAGGTCATCGGGCATTTAGCGCAGGCTAACCCTGACTTTGCGCATCCTTTCCTTCAGCCGGGTGCCGGTGAAGAAGGGGCCGTTGGCTACATCATTATCTCTAGTGATCGTGGTCTGGCTGGCGGACTGAATAACAATCTGTTTCGTGGTGTGCTGCGTGAGCTGATGAATCATCGCAAAGCGGGCGAAGAAGCCCGACTGTGCACCATCGGCTCCAAAGCCATTCAGTTTTTCAGTCGGCTATCTGCCCCGATTATCGGTGAAGTCTCTCAGCTTGGCGATACGCCGCGGCTGCAGGATCTGATCGGTACGATTCGGGTGATGATGGATCAGTTTGAGTCGGGTGAACTGTCCAAAGTGGTGCTTTGCTACAACCGCTTTGTGAACACCATGACGCAAGCGCCGACGATGGAGCAGCTTCTGCCCCTGCCACCGTCTGATGAGCCGGAGCTTGTCGAGCGTGGGCACACCTGGGATTACATTTATGAGCCATCGGCTGAGGAAGCGCTGAGTTTGTTACTTGAGCGCTATCTGGAGTCGCTGGTTTATCAGGCAGTGGTGGAAAACATCGCCTGTGAGCAGGCTGCAAGAATGGTGGCGATGAAGTCTGCCTCGGATAATGCCGGAAAGCTGATTGATGATCTCAATCTGGCTTACAACAAGGCCCGGCAGGCAGCGATTACAACAGAATTATCAGAAATTGTGGCCGGCGCAGAGGCGGTCTAAAAAGGTGTCGGCAAGGCAACGTCAGTGTCGCCCGGGTCGACAAAACAAACGGAATAACACGCTTTCGCGAAGAGGAACCGCGCTATGAGTTCAGGAAAGGTCGTACAGATCATTGGTGCTGTGGTAGACATTGAGTTCCCACGTGACTCAGTACCGAAGGTCTATGACGCGCTTCAGGTCGACGGCCAGGGCCTCGTCCTTGAGGTTCAGCAGCAAACCGGTGACGGCGTGGTGAGAACCATCGCCATGGGCACCACCGATGGGCTTCAACGTGGCGTGAGTGTCACCAACACCGGCGCGCCGATTTCGGTACCGGTGGGTGAAAAAACCCTCGGCCGCATCATGAACGTGCTGGGTGAGCCCGTGGATGATGCCGGCGAAGTGGCCGCTGCAGAAACGTGGCCCATTCACCGTAAAGCGCCCTCCTATGAGGAGCAGGCCGGCTCTACGGAGCTGCTGGAAACCGGCATTAAGGTGATCGACCTGCTCTGCCCGTTCGCTAAAGGCGGTAAGGTGGGTCTGTTTGGTGGTGCCGGCGTGGGCAAGACCGTCAACATGATGGAGCTTATTCGTAACATCGCCATTGAGCATTCCGGCTATTCCGTGTTTGCCGGTGTGGGTGAGCGTACCCGTGAGGGCAACGACTTCTACCACGAAATGAAAGAATCAGACGTGCTCGATAAAGTGGCACTGGTTTACGGTCAGATGAACGAGCCGCCGGGCAACCGCCTGCGTGTGGCCCTGACCGGTCTGACGATGGCCGAATACTTCCGTGACGAAGGCCGCGACGTGCTGATGTTTATTGATAACATCTACCGTTATACGCTGGCCGGCGTTGAGGTGTCTGCCCTGCTTGGCCGTATGCCGTCTGCGGTGGGCTATCAGCCGACACTGGCCGAGGAAATGGGTGTGCTGCAGGAGCGTATTACCTCCACCAGCAAAGGTTCTATCACCTCTATTCAGGCCGTTTACGTGCCGGCTGATGACTTGACTGACCCGTCGCCAGCCACCACGTTTGCTCACTTGGACGCCACCGTCGTGTTGTCGCGCTCTATTGCTGAGCTCGGTATCTACCCGGCCGTGGATCCGCTGGATTCCACCTCTCGTCAGCTCGATCCGCAGGTTGTGGGTCAGGAGCATTACGACACGGCGCAGGACGTTCAGCAGGTGCTGCAGCGGTATAAAGAGTTGCAAGACATCATCGCCATTCTGGGTATGGATGAGCTGTCTGAAGAAGACAAGCAGACGGTGACCCGGGCCCGTAAGATTCAGCGATTCCTGTCGCAGCCGTTCTTTGTGGCCGAAGTGTTCACCGGCTCCCCCGGCAAATACGTTTCTTTGAAGGAAACGATTCGCGGCTTCCGTGCCATTGTTGATGGCGAGCATGATGATCTGCCCGAACAGGCGTTCTACATGGTCGGCAGCATCGATGAAGCGGTTGAGAAGGCGCGCAACCTCTAAGGTGGGTCCCCTATGGCGATGACCATGCATATCGACATTGTGAGTGCGGAGGAGTCGATCCACTCGGGCACGGCGTCTTTCATTATTGCGCGTGCCACTGGCGGTGAGGTGGGCATTTACCCGCGTCACTTGCCCATGCTTGTGCAGTTGCAGGCGGGTGAAGTCACGGTACGTGATGAGTTTGATAACGAGCAGTTTTACTACGTCTCGGGCGGCACCATGGAAGTGCAGCCGCATGTCGTTACCATTCTGGCCGACGCGGCTGTGCGTGCGAAGGATATCGACGAGGCGGCCGCTGAAGAAGCCCGTCGCCGTGCCGAGGAAGCTCTTGCCAATCGTACGACCGAGGTTGATTACGCCCGCGCTCAGGCTGAGCTGATCGAGGCCGCCGCGCAGCTTCGTACCATTCAGAAACTTCGCAAGAACGCTCGCAGCTAGCCCGGGGTGTCAGTGGGTAGCCCAAACCACCCCGCCGCCGCCGACCAAGCCGCATCCACTCACCCGCTTGCGCTCAGCGTTATCGTCCTCGCCGCTGGCGAGGGCAAGCGCATGCGCTCTGCCACCCCCAAAGTCCTCCACCCCGTTGCCGGCAAACCCATGCTCGCCCACGTCCTTACCGCCGCCGCTGCGCTGAAAAGCGCGAGCTCTGGTTCTGGTCTGGCAATCGACTACCTGGACATCCACATTGTTTACGGCCACGCCGGCGAGCAGGTGCGCGCGGCAATGGGCACGGCAATGGGTGTCTCGGATGGCAGCTGGAGTGCTGAGGGGGAAGACCTCTCCGTCAAATGGGTTCACCAGGCCGAACAGCTGGGTACCGGGCATGCGGTTGCACAGGCGTTGCCAGGCATCCCGGACACCCACACTGTCTTAATCCTTTGCGCCGATGTGCCATTGATTACTCCAACCACGCTTGAGCGTCTCATAAACGCCGCTATCCCAAGCGGCGCCCTACTGACCGTTTCCCTTGAAAACCCGCACGGCTACGGCCGCGTGTTGCGCGAAGGCGGCCAGGACGACATCCAAGACACCCACAGTTTGGTGACAGGGATTGTTGAAGAACGCGATGCCACTGACGCCCAGCGTCGAGTGAAAGAGGTAAACAGCGGCGTGATGTGCTTGCCGGCGGCATCACTCAAAAGGTGGCTGTCCGGTCTGAACACCAATAATGTTCAGGGTGAATATTATCTGACGGACTGTGTGGCGATGGCGCATGAAGAAGGACAGTCACTTTCGGCTGTGCGCGTTGCTGATCCTGCGGAAGTACAGGGGGTTAACGATAGAGCGCAGTTGGCTTTTGTAGAGCGCGCTTATCAAGCGCGCCAAGCCGACAGGTTAATGCGAGAGCACGGCCTTACACTGGCTGACCCAGGCCGTTTCGACCTGCGGGGCAGCCTGCGCGTCGGCCAAGATTGTTTTGTTGATTCC
>JAGXLT010000103.1 GCA_018334525.1 Gammaproteobacteria bacterium | reverse complement strand
ATATCCCACCGGGTGATAATGAAACGCTTCAGCATGACTTTCCCAGACGCTTACACTATGCGCCATTAACTCGCGCATGGCCGGTTGATAGTAGTTATTACGCACAACACCGCAGGCAATTCCTGACGCCCCGGCCGCGATGTGAGATTTATCAATGACAACGATATCTTCGCCACCTCCTTGACCACCTGCACGCAGCTCACGAGCAAGGTGCCAGGCGGTGCTGAGGCCGTGGATGCCGGCACCGACAATGATAAAACGTGCTTGATCCGGTACAGACATTCGATGCTCTCCATGACGTTAGCGATTAAGTCGTACGGCAATGTTGCGTGTACGCAGGTGGTTATCGAGGGCTTCGAGCCCTTTTTCACGGCCATACCCGGATTGGCCAGTCCCGCCAAACGGCGTTTCAACCCCGCCTGCAAACCACTCGTTCACAAAAACCTGACCCGCCTCAAGTTGACGGGCGGTATTCAGCGTGCGATTGAGATCCTGACCGAAAACGCCGGCAACCAGACCGTAAGCTGTCCCGTTTGCCATCGCGATTGCCTGATCTGGATCTGTAAAAGACATAATCGAAAGGGCTGGCCCGAAAATTTCGTCGTTAGCTACACGCATGCCCGGCGTCACATCTGTGAATACCGTGGGCTGCATGAAATAACCGGACCGTGTGATGCGGTGCCCACCCGTCAGTGCTCTGGCGCCGCTTGCAATTGCGTCTGCGCAGTGTTGCTCAACGCGCTCAAGCTGCGGCGCAGAGATCAATGCACTCATATCCGGATCGTCCAGTCCATGACTGATCGTTAGAGTTTGGGCACGTGCCGCGATAGCATCGGCAAGCCGGTCATGCAGTGACTCATGAACGATGAGTCGAGACATTGCCGAGCAGACTTGGCCGGCGTTAAAAAAAACACCACTCTCGACGCTGGCGACAACAGTATCGATATCCGCATCAGCGTGAACAACTGCTGCCGATTTCCCGCCAAGCTCCATCACACAGGGCACAATCCGTTCGGCGGCGGCCCGCAGGATCGCTCGTCCCGTGGGCACTGAGCCGGTAAAGACTATGTGCTGAACCAAGGGGTGACGCACTAGGGCGGCACCGGTCGTGGCGCCTCGGCCACTAATCAGGTTAATGGCGCCAGCGGGCAGGTCGGTCGATGCCAGCGCTTCTATCAGAATGCAAAGAGCCAGGGGAGTAAGCTCAGGTGATTTGAGTATCACGCAGTTGCCGGCGGCTAAGCCTGCAGCAAGTGATCGGGCTGCGATTCCAACCGGAAAGTTCCATGGCACAATATGTGCGGATACCCCGTGCGGCTCGCGCATTGTCCAGTCAAAGTACGCCTCGCCCAGAGGAATTGAGCGCCCCTCAAGCTTGTCCGCCATACCGCCGTAGTATTCAAAATAACGAGCGGCTTCCTCAAACTCGCCACGGGCATCGCGCAGGGGCTTGCCCGACTCCCGGCAGAGCACTTCTGCACCTTCTTCGGTGACCGCGCGGATGGCAGCGGCTATCTGCAGCATTAAAGAGAGGCGATACGCGGGCCGCGGGCGAGTTAAATCGCCGCGTCGCACGCAAGCATCCGCGGCAATCACTGCGGCATCAACCTGGCCTGGATCAGCGAGCACCACCTCGCCAATGAGTTCACCACTTCCCGGATCTTCGACTGCTATCTTCTCACCGGCATCGGACCAGACACCATTGATAAAGTGCCGAGCGATCATCCGGCGAGTGCCTCAGAAGAATCCTGCGCCAGTAGCATTCGTCGCGCGACCCATCGATGAAAATGATGGGTAGGTCCATCCATCGCCGGTGAGAATACCCCACCGGTATACGCTGGTGAATGCCGTCCCCGCTGCATCCCTTCGACCATCGAGACGTCCTCAGCGAACACGTTTTCCCATGATGCCAAGGTTTTCTGACGCGCCTCAGCGAAAGTGGGGTCTTGAGCCCCTTCGCCTACGAAGAGCAACCGCACATGCTCGCGGGTGTGTGCTTCAGACAGAGGCTCGAGAAGGACTGTAAAAAAGTGATCCGCTTGTAAGCCAATCATCAGATTGGGATATAACGAAAGATATTCCGCCTCACGCTCAAGTGGTTCCGGCCAGTATTGCAGCCGTGGCAGCCGAGTCCCGGCAACTTCAGCTAAGTTGTAGACGCGGGTGCCTTGCCCTGAGAACGATTCGCCATCTTCATCGAATACTTCATAGTGATCTTCAAGGCGGGAATAGCTGTTGAGCTCGGGATGAACAAACGGCAAGTGGTACGACTCGCAATAATTCTCAATCGCGAGCTTCCAATTTGAAGCAACATCAAGCGTTGCGCGACTGTCTGCACCGCCGGGGACTAATTCCTCGGGCCCAGTCTCACCCCAGTACTTTCTCCAGCGCTTTTGAACAGGGGCAATAAAATCACTAAAAGAGCCAGCATCGCCTGAAAGATTGATGAAAACAATATCGCACCATACCGCGCTTGGTACCGAGTGCAGGCTATTGGCGGGGCGGTCAAAGCCTTCACTATCGTGGACATTGACGCCGCCTATGTGCGGGGTACCCAGAAGCTGGCCATTAAAGGCATAGTTCCAAGAGTGATAAGGGCAGCGAATGCTAGCCTTGAGCCTGCAAGGGGAGTCAAGCAGCTGCCGGCCCCGATGACTGCAGACGTTGTGATGCACATGCACTTGCCCGTCACGATCTCGTACCATCAAAAGCGGGACACCCAACCAATCAACGGGTTTCGCATCACCTGGCTCGGGAATATCTGAAGCAAACCCGAGGCCACTCCAGGTTTTTGCAAAAAGATGATCCCGATCGACCGTTAATGCTGAGCGGTCAGTATAGAACTGATTGGGCAACCCTCTCGCGGCCACAGTCTCCTTGAGTACGGCGAATATTGATTCGGTTGTGACGGGTTCCGACGTGGTCATGAGGAACTCCCTTCTTGCATAAATAATTACCAATGAGAATGTATAAATCATCAAAGAACGGTCACAACCTATTTTTTTGCATCTATAGCATGATAAATTTTCATGACTTAGGTAATAAGAAAATTTGTGTAATGCGCTATGGCCCTTACCCTTTGCCGCCACTGAAAACATTGCCGGCGTTTGAAGCTTCGGCACGGCTGCTGAGCTTTACTCGCGCTGCTGACGAGCTGGCGCTCACCCAGGGTGCGATCAGTCGTCAAATAGGAAATCTCGAAGAGCGCCTTGGTACAGCACTATTTGAGCGCAGTAAGCGAACCCTGAAGTTAACGCCGGCTGGTCAATACTATGCAGAGGCGGTTACCGACGCGCTCAAAGGCATTGCCTTAGCGACTGAGGGTCTTCGCGAAAAGGGCGATGAGAGGCCAGTGACCATTGGTGCGACTAATGCACTGGCCTCGCTTTGGCTGATGCCCCGCCTGAATCGCTATCGCGCGCATGATCCGGACTTACCCATACGGGTACTGGCCTCCGACTTTGATTTACCTGAAGCAAGTGGTGATGTTGATCTGGTGATCAGTTACTCACGCACACCTCCACCGGAGCCGAATGCCTGCAAACTTTTCGATGAGGTAGTTTTCCCGGTTTGTTCACCTGAACTTATTGAAGCGCATGGAGAGATCGGAACGCTCGAAGAGCTTCTGTGCCATACGTTGCTTATTCACGATGATGACCACCCGGATTGGACCGGCTGGGCGGTCTGGTTGAAAGCGATGGGCCGAGCAGGATTTAAGCCCAGAAGAGCCGTTCGGTTTAATGCCTACAGTATGCTGCTGCAGGCCGCCGTTGCCAATCAGGGCATTGCGCTGGGCTGGCAGCATTTGGTTGATGATCTGCTAGCCGCTGGCAGCCTGATCAAACTTGACGTCGGAGATTTTCCAACGGCAGGCGCGTTTTATTTGCGCCCGGTTAAGCCGATTGTATCTAATGCGCGTGCCACACCATTGCGCGAGTGGTTAATTGACTCGGGGGCTCAGCTGAGTGACGACGACGAAGGGGAGCGATAGCAGACCAAGATAAGTCCAACTTTTGATGGGCACTTCTTAAAGGTTTCGAACTGACCCCCTCCCCAATTCCAGACCAGGCATAACTAGAGAATCATTGAATGATTCAATGAACGGATTATCCGTTGGTTTACCGGGCCTTGAGAAATCAAGCTCCACCTGATGCTCGTATGCCCACTTGTCGAGCGCCTTTGAAATGAACTCGCTTCCATTGTCCACTTGAATGCGCTGTGGCAAGCGACCCTGAGCAGTGAGGCGCTCCATAACAGCGACTACTGCCTCGCCATTGATGCGGTGATCTACGGCGATAGCCACGGCTTGGCGACTAAAATTATCCACTATGGTTAAGGCCCTCAATCTGCGCCCGTTGTACAGCTCATCAGCCACAAAATCCATGCTCCATACCTGGTCTGGGGCAGTCACTGTTGGCCGTTCCTGGCGGTGTGCCGCCGCTACTCTTCGTCTGGGCCTGCGACGGCGAAGGTTAGGCCCTTCCTCAGGCTCGGTGGTTTCTTTGTCGTCCCATTCAGACATGGTTCGCTCCCGTTTTCTTTTTTAGACGGATTTACCGAACTAGAAAGACCGATGCGCTTGAGTGCGCCGCAATGGTGTCGCCAT
>JAGXLT010000102.1 GCA_018334525.1 Gammaproteobacteria bacterium | reverse complement strand
TATATCCGCAACGCTTCGCACGCGGCTACTCACCCGTCGCATCTCACTCTCAACCTGATTACAGTTGAAGGATTGATACTGCATCGGAGAGACGTAACTCGGGGTGATATTTTCTGAACTGGTCGCACAACCCGTTAACAGGGCAAGGCTTAACGTGGACAGGAATTTTGTCTTCGTGGCAATCATACGTAGGTCCCTCTACGATTGTTGGGCGTTCAAAGTAGCCGGCTTTGAAATTGACTGGCAACCTACGTCTGATTAACGGAACAATGAAATGCTCAAAAATATTCAAGCGCCGGCAGAGAGGTCTCAATCGCGGCACGCATTGGCTCGTGCTCAGCAGTCAGCTTCAGTGTCTGCCCAAGAGACTCAACGGGCTCGTCAACCGTAAAGCCCGGATCATCCGTGGCAATTTCAAAGAGCATGCCACCCGGCTCACGAAAGTACACTGAGCGAAAATAAAACCGATCCACCTCGCCAGAGCACGGCAGCCGCGCGGCTTGCACCCGCTCAAGCATCTCAAGTAATGCGGAACGATTCGGGACACGGAAGGCAATATGATGCACGGTGCCATAGCCTGGCCGCCCCATCATCGGCGATTCAATCAGTTCAATGTGATCCGCCCGCACGCTGCCCTGACTTTTAAAACGTAACGTAGCCCCAGATGAAGTGACTGGTGCATAGCCGAGCAACTCCGTCAGCATGCGCGCTGTGGAATCAGGACGATGACTGGCTAGTGTTAGTCCGGCAAAGCCGCGTATGGCAGGTTCTGATTCAAGATCACCTGCCTCAGGTGCCTCGGCGATAAGCGCTAACGGCAGGCCATCGGGATCAGTAAACTGCAGCCGATCGGCCTGCCCGTTCGATGGCCCGGCAGAGATCTCAACCGCTGCAGCACGCAGGCGCGACTCCCACTCCGTCAGTGTGTTCAGCGGCACAGAAAACTGGGTTTCAATCGGCTGCCCTCGCCCCGGCTGCCCGGCCGGTACGCCAGGAAACGGAAAAAACGTCATCGCCGTGCCGGGCCGCCCGAGCGCGTCACCGTAGTACAGGTGATAGGTAAACGGATCATCCTGATTGACGGTCTTTTTAACCAACCGCAATCCAAGCACACGCGTATAGAAATCGACGTTGCGCTGCGGATCCGCTGCAACCGCGGTCACATGGTGAAGGCCTTGGGCGTAAGTCAAAGCGAAATCTCCTTTAGCAGTTCCGAATCATCATTGGCCGGGCGGTTTACACGTGGGCCTACCGGCCAGGCTAACAGCGCAGCGGAATCGATCGCGCGAGTTGTCGCTTTGATTTCATCACGCGTTTGGCGTTCAGGATCCAGCCACCCTTGCACGCACTCCGGGTCCAGCACCACCGGCATACGCGGATGGATCTGCGCAATCGATGGCGCGGCGGGCTGCGTAATGATGGCAAAACATCCCTCGCTATCCTCCCGCGGCGGATCATAAATCCCCGCAAACAGCATTAAACCCGTATCAATGCTGATGCAATAGGGCTGCTTTTGACCCGCATGATTCTGCCACTCGTACCAGCCCGTGGCAGGGATTACACACCGATAGCGGGCAAATGCATCACGAAAAAAGGGTGACGCGGCCACTTTCTCTGCCCGCGCATTGATCGGCCGCGGCGCCTTATCGTCCGCCCAAATCGGCCGATACCCCCACCACAGCTGGTTGAACACCACATTGCCGGTAGCATCCGTGCGCGCAACCCACTGCTGCGTGCCCGGCGGGATATTAAACGACGGCGCAACCTCCGGCGCCTCTGCCTCCGTGGCCCCCACCGCTTGCGCGATTTGGTTGCCCGGGGTATTGATGACGTAGCGGCCGCACATAAGTCTCTAATCCTGGCCCGATGTTATCCATAAACCGGCGGTAACTCTCGCACACCGCCTTCAGACTGTGCGAACGGATTGGTTACGCGCACGCTTCCATAATAGCGACCATGTTGAAAATCTTCGGATAAAATTTCGGGAATTCCATAAACTTCAGCGAACGCCCAAAGATGCGCGTCAAACCAGGCAAGCCCATAAGTTCTCGCGCCTCTTAAAGCCGTGTGGAGCACGACGGAATTTGGATAAATGACATCATACTGCTGCATCATTTGCTCCGCTTCCAGCATCGCGTCGTGCCAACTTAATAAAGCCTGCCCATTCAGTGATGGCCTTAATCGCGTAGCCGCAGCAACAAATTCGATAATGGCCTGATGAGGCACATAGGTAAGCTCTGCTCCCTGAATTCGATCAGCAAGGAGCTCTCGCACCAAGGCCTGCTTGTCACGGTCACGCTCGTCGAACTGGTAGATCAGTAGATTCGTGTCAATCAGTATTGACCCGATCATAGAGCGCCTCCCGTGTCACCTCATCATCCTTTGGGAAACCCGTCGGGAAACATCTGTTCTTCTCCCGCTCACGCTGGCGTTCAACCATCTCATTGAAAAGCCGCATACGCTCAGCTTTAGACCTGACCTTTTTCGTCGGCTGAATTTCGGATCTGACGCGAATAATCTCGCCGGCTGATTCAAATGAGATTTTGTCGCCTGGTTTAATGCCATGCGCCTGCGCAATCGCCTTAGGAATTGTTACCTGCAGTTTACTGGTCACTTTCGCCATCACTAACCTCTTTCAAGGAAAAATCCTTGTAACTTTCCTTGTTTAAACTAACACGATCAATGCTGATGATGCAGCTTCTGGCTATCTTCCATAGTACGATACTCAGCTCATGTGCTAACCGAACGATGGAGTTAACACCAATGACCGAGCCAACAGGCTTCGAGCTTTTCGCAAATGATTACGATGCCTGGTTTGCTGATAATCAGGCGCTTTTAGACAGTGAAGTGCGGCTGCTGGCGCACAGTTGGCCCGACCCACACCCCGCGCGCGTGCTGTCCGTGGGTTGTGGAACAGGCCTTTTTGAAGCCGTATTGAAACGCGATTTTGCCATCGTGGTCACTGATGGTATTGAGCCTGCCGAGGGCATGGCAGAAATCGCCGAAAGCCGTGGCATGGCCGTGACGGTCGGTACTGCGGAGAGTGCCGATTTCGGCAATCAGACTTTTGATATGCTGATGTTTAACGGCTCAACCTCTTACGTCAAAGACCTGGCCTCTGTTTTCAAACGGGCGCATGACGCACTGAAACCCGGCGGGTCCATTCTCGTTATTGATGTGCCGCGAGAAAGTAGCTTTGGCATCCTCTACTGCCTTGCTGCACAACTCGGCACTTGGGATCATCCGCTGATGCAAGGCGTAGCGCCTGGCAGCCCCTATCCAATGCCGTTTGTGAAGTCTGCAAATTGGTGGACCACCGCAGAGCGCCTGAAGGCACTGGAATCAGCCGGATTTTCGCTAGTCAAAACCGCACAAACGCTGACCACACACCCCGTACGGGCTGGCGAAATCGCCGAACATCCGCGCGATGGCCATGAAGCCGGAGACTATGTTGCTATCCTCGCTCGCCGCGCAGATTAAGGCCGACAACACCGCACTTTTTGACGCAGCCCTGCAGCATCCATTTGTGCAGGGCATTGGCAATGGCAGCTTGCCGAAAGCGTACTTCGCACGCTGGATAGTTCAGGACTGGCTGTATCTGCAAGCTTATTTGCACACCCTGCAGCAGGCCTGCCACTTGGCGCCGGATCCGTCGGCCCGTCGGTTCTGGCAGGATCTGGTCCGCTTGACTCAGGAAGAAGAACTGGACTTGCACCGGGGCTTAGCCGCCAAGTTTGGTTTAAGCCAGACGGATCTGGACAATGCCATGCCGTATTCAGCAACCACTGAATATGTAAATACACTGCAGTCAGCCAATGGAAATTACGCAGGCATTGTCGCCACATTAACCCCATGCGCGGTAGGATATGCGGATATTGCTCAGCACCTTCAGGCACAAGATACCTGTACTGATCCGGACTATCGCGCCTGGATTGATACTTACACAGACGCCGCCTTTAAAAACGCTGTGGCGCAATTTGAAGCGGAAATTGATTATTGCGGGCAGAATGAACAAGACCGCGCTGTGATCCAGCATGCGTATACAACAGCGGCCCAGTGCGAAGTCAATTTCTGGCAGAGCCTCTGGCTTGGCCAATAAATGAGGAGGAGCCTACCGTGGCCGTCATTACCTGTATTGATGACTTAAAAAAAATCTATCACCGCCGGGTGCCAAAAATGTTTTATGACTACTGCGAAACGGGCAGCTGGTCTGAGCAGACCTTCCAGGAAAATACCAGCGATTTTAACGATTTATACTTCCGCCAGCGCGTGGCCATCGACATGACCAATCGTACCACCGCCACCACCCTGCTCGGCCAGGATGTCAGCATGCCGGTTGCGCTTGCCCCGGTGGGCCTGACTGGAATGCAGCATGCCGATGGAGAGATTCATGCAGCGCGGGCCGCTGAGAAATTTGGCGTGCCGTTTACTCTTTCCACGCTGTCAATCTGCTCGATTGAAGATGTGGCAGCCGCGACCACAAAACCCTTTTGGTTTCAGGTTTACACCCTGACCGATGATGACTTTATGCAGCGCCTGATGGATCGTGCCCGCAAAGCCAACTGCTCTGCCATCGTTATCACCCTCGATCTTCAGGTGCAGGGCCAACGACACAAGGATTTGAAAAACGGCCTCAGCGCCCCACCCAAACTGA
>JAGXLT010000101.1 GCA_018334525.1 Gammaproteobacteria bacterium | reverse complement strand
ATCATCCGTCTGAACGGGATCAGATCCTGTTGGCGTAAATCCTCCAGCGCTCGGTTGTCGACTGCCACTGCATAATGTGAGTCTGGCGCCACTCCACCATGGCCTGGAAAGTGCTTGCCCACACAGACCATACCCGCGGCACGAACGCCACGTTGCCACGCGAGCGCCAGCGCGCTGACCTGCTCAGGTGTTGTGCCGAACGATCGATCACCAATCACCGCACTGATTCCGTAATCCAGATCCAGAACCGGCGCAAAGCTTATATCAATGCCGCAGTTGAGTAGTTCGGTTGCCATGGTTTTACCGGCAGCTGCAGTCCGCTCCTGCGCCTGTTTGGGCGATTGTGCATAGTCTGCTGCCAGCTCACGCGCGCTCGGCAAGGAAGTAAAGCCCGTTAAAAACCGCTGAACACGCCCCCCTTCCTGATCTACTGCAATCAGTAGTTGTGGTTCGCGCAGCGCACGAATCTCAGCCACCAGTGCGCGTAGCTGGGCCAGATTTTCAAAGTTGCGACGAAATAGAAGGACACCGCCTACAGCGGGGTGCTGAAGACGCTCAATTTCCTCACCCAGCAACGTGGTACCGGCGATGCCCAGCATAAGAGGACCCGGCAGCATACTAATCACGCTCCTCTATTCGAACCAGTGTGCCGGCGCCAATCAGACTGAATAAATCGATAACTGCATCATTAGCCATACGAATACATCCGTGCGAATCCGGTTGCCCGAGCGTTGAGCCATCAGGGCAGCCATGAATATAGATAAACCGTGACAGCGTATCGACGCTGCCGCCGCGATTTCGGCCTGATTCCAACCCCGTTAACCAGAGTATGCGAGACAGTATCCAGTCTCTTTCCGGGAATGCCCTGTTCAATTCGGGCGTATGAATTTCTCCGGTCCAGCGCCGACCAACAAAGACGGCGCCACGCGGGGCTGCTTCGCCAATTTTTATGCGCACTCGGTGCCAGCCGCGCGGGGTGGCCCCAGAGTCCCTGAATTCACCCGGCCCCGCTGTTCCGGTTGAAACGGGCCAACAGATTTGTGGTTCATTGCCCTTGTGTAAGGTCAGGGTTTGTTCCGTAAGGCTGACGGACACCCAGGTTTGCTGACTCACATCCATAGAACGATGATACCCTAGCGTTTTTTAAAATATAGGTAATAGGAGCGCGCTGCGGCATGAAACGTCTTGTTCTGCTTCGTCATGGGCAAAGTCAATGGAACCTCGAAAACCGATTTACCGGTTGGCATGATGTAGATCTAACCGAGCAAGGCCGGGCCGAGGCAAAGCAGGCCGGAACATTACTGCGCGAGGCGGGCATCTTACCCGAAGCGGTCTTCACGTCGGTGCTAAAACGCGCCATCAGAACGGCATGGATTGCATTGGATGAGTTGGATCGGCTTTGGATACCGATGACAAAAGACTGGCATTTGAACGAACGGCACTATGGGGCGCTGCAGGGGCTTAATAAAGCCGAAACAGCGGCTAAGTATGGTGATGAGCAGGTGCACATCTGGCGTCGGAGTTTTGCAACGCCACCGCCGCCTTTAGAAGATAGCGACGAGCGGCATCCCTGCCATGATCCGCGCTATCAGAATCTTGATGCCAACCATCTACCCGGTACAGAGTCGCTTAAGGATACATTGGCCCGAGTACTCCCCTACTGGGAGTCCACATTGGCCCCGCAGCTTAAACACTACGACACGCTACTAATTGCTGCCCATGGCAACAGCCTGCGCGCACTGGTGATGCACCTCGAAGGCCTGTCGGATGAGGAGATCATGGAAGTTGAAATTGCGACCGGTGATCCACTGGTCTTTGATCTCGATGAGCAGCTAAATGTGTTAAAGCGTCACTCGTTGCGAGCCGAGTTATGAGCGATCTCACCCATCTTAATGAGCGCGGTGAAGCGCATATGGTTGATGTTGGGGATAAACCGGCAACCCATCGGGTGGCCATCGCCGAAGGTCATATCACGATGAAACCGGCCACGCTAAGCGCGTTAGAGGCGGGTGATCTTAAAAAAGGCGATGCACTGGGTACGGCACGTATCGCGGGTATTGCCGCTGCAAAACGAACCTGGGAGCTTGTGCCGTTGTGTCACCCCCTGGCGTTGACCCATATTGACGTCACGCTGACTCCCAACAAGGAACTGCCGGGCGTGCATTGCTTAGTGCAGGCTGAAACGCGCGGGCAAACAGGGGTTGAAATGGAAGCGCTGACGGCAGTTCAGGTCGCGCTTCTTACCGTATACGACATGTGCAAAGCCCTCGATCGTGGCATGACGATCGAGGGAGTCTGCTTAACCCACAAACGTGGCGGGCGTTCCGGGGCTTGGTCTCGCTAGCCTGTGGCAGCGTTTACCTTGGCGGCATAGATAAAGTCATTTTCATGCAGCCCGCCGATGGCGTGCGTGTAAATTTCCACTTCGCAGTAACCCCAGCTAAAGCGGATCTCGGGATGATGATCTTCCTGCTCGGCCACATCGCCGGCGATATTGGCTATTGCTTGTGCCTTGGCAAAATTGCTGGTTACAAATCGACGAGAAATACGGGTCGCATCCTCGCTGAGCACCCATCCCGTCACCTCAGCGAGCATGGATTCGGCCTGATCACGAGCCAAAGGGTCTACTCCACCACGACACGGGGTACAGTGTTTTTCGGTTAAACTCATTATTGCTCCTTTATATTCCTGGCTTCAGCACAAGAGTACAGTGATCAGTCAAACACTTTCAGGAGGTGGGCTGCAATGCCCCAAGCAGATCTGAAGAACACCCCGAATACCCATGCGCCGAAGGTGGGGCTTTTTATTACCTGTCTTGTTGATTTGTTCAGACCGCAAATCGGTTTTGCGACGGTTAAATTGTTGGAGCAGGCCGGTTGCCGGGTGGACGTACCTTCGCAACAAACCTGCTGCGGGCAGCCTGCCTACAATAGCGGTGATCTCCCTGACACCCGCGCGATTGCAGAAAAGACCATAGCGGCCTTTAGCAACTACGACTACGTGGTGGCACCATCAGGCTCCTGCGTCGGGCAAATTCGCAAATATCCGGGCTTATTTGAACCGAATAGCGACGCGCATGCCCGTGCGGTTGATCTTGCCAATCGCACCTGGGAGATCATGAGCTTTTGGGTCGATGTCCTGAAAAAGCCTGCTCCTCATACCTCGTTCAGTGGAAAAGTGACTTATCACGATAGTTGCTCCGGAATGCGACATCTGAAAATAAAAGACCAACCCCGACAGCTGCTCTGCGAGAACCCCGACCTAGTGCTTGAAGAAATGGACGACACTGAGGCCTGCTGTGGGTTTGGCGGTACCTTTTGTGTCAAATATCCGGATATTTCAACGCGAATGGTTTCCGATAAAATCCAACAGATAGATCAGACCGGGGCGGATACCGTTTTGGGCGGTGATTTAGGCTGCCTCATGAATATTGCCGGGCGGATGCATCGTCAGGGTAAAACCACGCGGGTCCGGCATGCCGTAGAGGTTTTAGCGGATATGGCTGACGGCCCGGCGATTGGAGAAGAAGAGTAATGGCGACTGCACAGGCTGACTTTACCGCCCGGGCTAAAAATGCACTTCACGATAAAAACTTACAGTCCGCGCTGACGAGAGCACGGGGTGGCTTTGTTGATAAGCGCGCCAAAGCGCTTTTGGATCTGCCTGATTTTGAGGCGTTGCGCGAACGTGCCCGCCGGATTAAAGACCATACCCTCGCGCATCTCGATGTGTATTTGAACCAATTTGAACGCAACGTAATCGCGAATGGTGGCCAGGTTCACTATGCGGCTGATGCCGCCGCGGCGCGCGAGATTATTTTGCAGATTGCTCGCACGGCCAATGCAGAGACGGTGATTAAAGCGAAAACGATGGCCGGTGAAGAAATCGCGATTAATGAGGCCCTTGAGGCCGAATTTGAAACGGTCGAAAGCGATCTGGGTGAATACATCATTCAGTTAGCCAAAGAGCCGCCCAGCCATATTATTGCGCCTGCGGTGCATAAAACCCGAGCTGAAATCACCGAGTTATTCGATCATCACCATCATCAGCGCAGCGATGGACCGCTTCGCGAAACGCCGGATTTAGTCAATGAGGCCCGTCAGGTGCTAAGAGAGAAGTTTCTCGCCGCGGATATCGGTATTAGCGGTGCTAACTTTTTAATTGCTGAAACGGGAACCATGACTCTCGTAACCAACGAGGGTAATGCCGACCTTTCGACCAGCCTGCCGCAAACGCATATCGCGATTGCGGGTGTCGAAAAGCTTGTGCCCAGGCTGGAAGATGCCAGCACCATGCTGCGTTTACTGGCCCGAAGTGCAACGGGCCAGCAACTCACGGCCTATACCAGCTTTATGACCGGTGCACGTCGGGATAATGAGGTGGATGGCCCCGCCGCCTTCCATGTGGTGCTTCTGGACAATGGGCGCAGCCGTATGTTGGGCAATGAATTTCGTGAAATGCTGCGGTGTATTCGCTGTGGCGCCTGCATGAATCACTGCCCGGTCTATAGCGCCATCGGCGGGCACGCCTATGGCTGGGTTTATCCCGGACCGATGGGTGCGGTTCTAACGCCCATGATTCAGGGGCTCGACCAATCAAAAGACCTGCCTAACGCCTGCACCTTGAATGGCCATTGCCAATCTGTCTGCCCGGTAAAAATCCGCT
>JAGXLT010000100.1 GCA_018334525.1 Gammaproteobacteria bacterium | reverse complement strand
AATGGGGCTTGATGCGGATAGTTTGTGTGCGGCCATTCTGCATGATGTGATTGAAGATACCCCCACGGCTAAGGCAGAGATTGCCGAAGCGTTCGGGCCGGAAGTGGCCCAGCTGGTTGATGGGGTTTCCAAGCTCACACAAATCAACTTTCGCAGCAAAGCCGAAGCGCAGGCCGAGAACTTTCGTAAGATGGTGCTGGCAATGGCTCAGGATATTCGCGTCATCCTGATTAAGCTGGCCGATCGACTGCACAACATGCGCACCATTTGGGTGATGCCGCCAAGCAAGCGTGGCCGAATTGCCCGGGAAACCTTAGAAATCTATGCGCCGATAGCGCAGCGCCTTGGTATCAACAGCTTGCGTATAGAGCTGGAGGATCTGGGCTTTGCAGCGCTTTATCCGATGCGCTATCGCGTACTCAAAGAGCGCCTTCGAGCACAGCGTGGGTCCCGACGAGAGCTTTTGGATACGGTTCGCTCCGGTTTTGATCAAGCGTTAAGCGAGGCCAATATTGATGGTCGCGTAATCGGTCGAGAGAAGCATCTTTGGAGTATTTATCAAAAGATGCGGCATAAGCAGACCGGGTTTGATGACATCTTTGATGTGTATGGCTTTCGCATTGTGGTGGGGGAAGTTGATACCTGCTACCGCGCGCTGGGTATCTGCCACTCGTTGTATAAACCGCTGCCGGGGCGGGTTAAAGACTACATTGCCATTCCTAAAGTGAACGGCTATCAAAGCCTTCACACCACATTGCTCGGCCCGCGCCGCATTCAGGTGGAAGTGCAGATTCGTACCGCGGATATGGATCGAGTGGCTGAGGCAGGCATTGCAGCGCACTGGCTGTATAAAGATCAGGGCAGTGCGAGCAATGCGGCGCAAAGCCGAGCGCGCGAATGGGTGCACGGCTTGATGGAACTCCAGGAAAGTGCCGGCAACTCGTTAGAGTTTATTGAAAACGTCAAAATCGATTTGTTGCCTGATGAAGTCTACGTATTCACACCGAATGGCGACATTATGGAGCTGCCAAAAGGCGCAACGGCCATCGACTTTGCCTATGCGGTGCATTCCGATATAGGTGATTCCTGTATCGCCGCGAATATCGACAATCGCTTAGCGCCGTTACGCACGCCATTAGAAAACGGCCAAACCGTTGAGGTGATTGGTTCTCCCATTGCGCGGCCGAATCCGGCCTGGTTGGACTTCGTGGTCACGGCCAAGGCAAGAACGGCCATTCGACACAGCTTAAAGCGCCTTCAGGGTGAAGAGGCGGAAGCGCTGGGTCGACGCCTGGTTGAGCAGGCGTTAAACGCCATGAATGTGGCCTTGGCCGAGGTGGATTGCGAGCGCGTTAGTGCCGCGGTGCAGGCGCTCGGTGCAGAATCTGAAGCAGAATTATTTGCCGAGGTGGGATTGGGTCGACGCATGCCGTGGCTGGTTGCACGTCGCCTTGCCGGCACGCCGGCTGATGCGCTTCAGACAGAGGATGGGTCCGAATCGATGGGCTCTTTAAGCATTCGGGGTACGGAAGGGGCAGTTGTGACTTTTGCACGCTGTTGCCGGCCTATTCCCGGTGATCCGATTGTGGGTTTTGCCAGCGCAGGTCGCGGTGTAGTAATCCATCATCAGGCGTGCCACAACATTCGTGAGTACCGTAACCATCCGGAAAAATGGATTGATGTGCAGTGGGATCCTGAGGCCGAGGGCGAGTATCCGGCAGCACTAAATATTGAGGTAATGAACGACCGAGGTGTTCTAGCCAGTGTGGCGGCTGTGATTTCGGATATGGAGGCAAGCATCGATGCCATTAAGATTGATGAAAAAGAGGGTATGATCGCGACTATTCGCCTAGTGCTGGGTGTGCAGGATCGTATTCATCTTGCTCGCATTATGCGTCGATTAAGGGGTTTGGCTGCGGTTTTACGAATTACCCGACAGCGGGGTTAAGGAGCTTTTTTATGGCGCGCAAAATCATACAGACCGATCAGGCACCTGCCGCCATCGGGCCTTATTCTCAGGCAGTTCGGGTGGGTGATCTTGTTTTCTTATCAGGCCAGATTCCGTTGGATCCGGTTACGATGGAAATGGTCGGACCGGATATTGAAGCACAAACCATTCGGGTCTTCGATAATCTCCACAACCTGTGCATGGCCGCGGGCGGCGGGTTGGAAGATATTGTCAAACTGACCATTTTTCTAACCGATCTTGGCCATTTTGCGACCGTGAACCGAATTATGGCCGAGTATTTCAGTGAGCCTTATCCTGCGCGAGCTGCCATTGGTGTGGCTGCATTGCCGCGTCAGGCAATGGTCGAGGTTGAGGCGATCATGAGTCTCGCAGATCAGGCCTGATCTGTGCCGCCTGAAAAGGGCGTAGCCACCACGCTGACCCGACTGCCGGGCATCGGCGCGCGACTTGCTGAAAAGCTCGGCAAGTTGGGCATTCGTTGCATCGAAGATCTTCCGTTCCATTTACCGGCCCGCTATGAAGATCGCACCCGGGTGCTACGTGTAGGCGAACTGCGTCCGGGCGTGAGTGCACTCGTCGAAGGTGAGATCACAGCCAGTGAGGTAACGGGCGGGCGACGGCAGCGTCTGGTCTGCCGTATCAGTGATGGAACCGGACATCTTGAACTCGTGTTCTTTCATTTTTATGGGGCGCAGCGCCAGCAACTGGTGCGCGGTGCGCGTTTAAGACTGTTTGGCGAGGCACGACCCGGCCCGGTGATGCTGCAAATGGTACATCCCGAATGGTCTTTGGTGGAGCCGGATGCACCACCGCCCACTGGTGGATTTATTCCGGTGTACCCGTCAACTGAAGGCCTGACCCAACTGCAAATCAGACGGGCAATGGCCGCCGCGCTTGAGCAGGTGGAAGCGCTGCCTGAATGGTTGCCAGCGGAACTGCGATTGGCCCTGGATATGCCCGCTTTAAGTACGGCATTACGACAGGTTCATGCGCCTGAGACTGATGCCGATATTGCCGGTCTTGTGGAGGGGCGTGATCCGGCGGTGCGTCGTCTGGCCTTTGAAGAGCTGCTGGCGCATCGCTTGAGCCTGTTGCGCCTGCGTGCCGAGCATCAGCGCATGGCGCCGGCGCCGGCACTAAATGTAGAAGGCACGCTGCCGGATGCCTTATTAACCCGGTTAGGATTTACGCTGACGCAAGCGCAGCAGCGTGTCCATGCTGAAATTAAGTCGGATCTGGCAACCACAGAACCCATGCTCAGGCTGGTGCAGGGTGATGTGGGCTCAGGTAAGACGGTGATTGCGGCACTGGCTGCATTAAACGCGGTGGAGTCAGGCTGGCAGGCGGCAGTCATGGCGCCCACCGAGTTGCTGACCGAGCAGCATTACCGCAGCTTTTTAGGGTGGCTTGAGCCGCTGGGTGTGCAGGTTGATTGGCTGGGCGGGCGGCTGTCTGCCTCAGCGCATCGTAAAGCGCTGCTGGATCTGGCTGAGGGCCGTACGCAAGTGGTGATTGGAACCCATGCGTTGTTTCAGGAAGCCGTGGTGTTTCATCGGCTGGGACTGGTGGTGGTGGACGAACAGCATCGCTTTGGTGTGCATCAGCGACTTGCGCTGCGGGATAAGGGTGGCGGCCAGATTCAGCCGCATCAACTGGTGATGACGGCCACGCCGATACCGCGCACCCTAGCAATGACAGCCTATGCTGATTTGGATGTTTCGGTAATTGATGAGCTGCCGCCCGGGCGCACCCCGGTGCAAACGGTGGCACTGCCGGATAGTCGACGTGACGAAGTCATGGACCGGGTGCGGGTTGCGTGCCAGGAAGGGCGGCAGGTGTACTGGGTTTGTGCCTTAATTGAAGCCTCTGATGTGCTGGAGGCTGAGGCGGCAGAGGCAACGGCTGAGCGCATGCGCACGCATTTACCCGATGTGCGAGTGGGCCTGGTGCACGGCCGGCTAAAGGCTGAAGAAAAAGAGGCGGCTATGCATGCCTTTGAGCACGGTGAGCTGGATTTACTGGTCGCCACCACCGTGATAGAGGTGGGCGTGAATGTGCCTAATGCATCACTGATGGTTATCGAAAATGCGGAGCGATTCGGCCTTGCCCAGCTGCACCAGTTGCGTGGTCGGGTGGGTCGTGGCGAGGCGGTAAGCAGTTGTGTGTTGCTATACAAATCGCCACTAAGCCAAACTGCTCGGGCTCGATTATCGGTGCTACGTGAAAGTAATGACGGCTTTCGGATTGCCCGCCGGGATTTAGAGATTCGCGGGCCGGGTGAGCTGTTAGGCACGCGGCAGACAGGTGAGTTAAATTATCGCATTGCTGATCTGCTGCGTGATAGTGACTTGCTTGACCAGGTTCAGCAGGCAGCAGCAGAGCTACTCAACGCGCATCCAGATGCGACGCAGGCGCTTATCGATCGATGGGTTGGGGCGGGCGAGCGCTACGCGCAGGTGTAATTAATGAGCGATCCGGGAACCCGTGGCTGGCGGCCGCGCCGATTATCGGCCATTACCGCTGTGCCCAAAAAATTAAAACCTTGGTTGGATGAGCCCGGTTCATTAACCCGACGGCTGCGGGGCATTGCCGGTGAGCAATTTCGGGTGCGCGTGATACGCGAATGCTGGGTTCAGCCCTGGCCTGATGAGCGGGCTCGCTTAGCGATGCCTGAATCGCGCAAAGTCTGGCTGCGTGAGGTGGTTTCCCCC
>JAGXLT010000099.1 GCA_018334525.1 Gammaproteobacteria bacterium | reverse complement strand
CACCAGCCCTGTCTGGGCAATAAACAGCGGTGATTCGGTACCCATCAGCTGAAACGGCCTTGGGTCATCCAACGAGACAGTGTGCTCAAGCAACTGCACACCATGAACATTACCGCCGTTTAAATCGATGTCTACCTCAAGCAGATCTGTCACCACACGGACCTGATTGATGCCCGTATCTGCAATGCTGCTATCGGCCAGATCCGGGACGGTGCCGCCAGCGGCCGAACTGCTCGGTGCCGCCGGCTCCTCAGAGGACCCCGGGGTGGCTGGTTCGGTCGGTGCTGCCGTATCCGGTTCATCCACACTGGCCGTTGACGGCGCTTGTTGCGTAGCGGCAGGGCCGTAGTCCTGTTGCCAAGTCATCCAGCCCAGTAAAAGAACCAGGGCAAGCGCGACGTAAAGAAAAAGACGTTGGTTATCCATTAGTGATGGCTCGTGGACTCGCTTCCGGGTACCGGATCAATACCCCCGGAGTGAAAGGGATTACAGCGCAAAATACGCCGCACGGCATAATAGCTGCCACGTATCACACCATGCCGCTCTACCGCTTCGATGGCGTAACACGAACAAGTGGGATGAAAACGGCAACACGGGCCGAACAGTGGGCTGATGCAGTAGCGGTAAGCACGAAGAAAAGCTATCAACAGGGTTCGCATGTCTGACTGATCCGTTGCCAAAGACTGTGGAGAGATGCCAACAGTGTAGCGTTTTCTGTATTACAAGCGATGGGGCGGACCATCACAACAATATCAACCGCGGGTAAATCATGTCTTGTCTGCCGAAAACTTTCTCGAATCAGTCGTTTCAAACGATTCCGATCGCTTGCGTTTTTCGCAACACGTTTAGAAATAGCCAGTCCGAGGCGTGCCTGCGAGACGGTATTCTGCCGATACAGCACCGTTAAATAACGATCGGCTTGTTTTTCAGCGCCAGCGAATACCGCTTTAAAATCTTGGCTGCGGGTGAGTCTTACTGAGCGGGGAAACGACTGATCGCGCCCCGACGATGACATCACCCTTATGGTGCGAGCCGTGCCCGCCCTTTCGCACGCCGACGCGCTAAAATCTTACGCCCATTACGCGTCGCCATCCGTGAGCGAAACCCATGGGTACGCTTGCGCTTAATGACACTGGGTTGAAACGTCCTCTTCATGCGGAAGCCGCCTTTTATAGGGGTTAAAAAATCAAATTCAGCCGGAAAGAATAATCCGGGTGGCAACACCCTGTCAACGCATGTAGCGCCTCTGCCTAACAGCGGTTAGACTCAAGGACTTAAGTTTATCGCCTTTTTGAGGAGACGGTTTTTGACCGGTCTGTTATGGAAAGATTGTCTGCAGCGGTTGGAGCGAGAGCTTCCCGATCAGCAGCTCAACACCTGGATTCGGCCATTACAAGCCGAAGAGCATGGCGATGAATTACGCTTGTATGCGCCTAATCGGTTTGTTCTGGACTGGGTAAAAGCGCATTTTTCCGTTCGCATTGAAGAGCTGCTTAGCCAGCAGCGCCCACATCAGCCGCCGAAACTGGTTTTAGAAATTGGTGGCCAGGTAACGAAAGCGCCTGCGGTAAAAACAACGCGCTCCAGCGCGGCCGGCGGCCCGTCTTTTAATGCGCAACTCAATCGACTCTTTACGTTTGAGACATTTGTTGAAGGTAAATCCAATCAGTTAGCCCGTGCAGCAAGCACCCAGGTAGTAGAAAACCCCGGCACGGCATACAACCCGCTTTTTATTTACGGTGGAGTGGGACTAGGCAAAACCCATCTAATGCATGCCATAGGCAATGCATTGGTTTCACAGCGACCTGATGCGAAAGTGTTGTATTTGCACTCTGAGCGATTTGTCGCCGATATGATTCGTGCGCTTCAACACAATGTGATTAATGAATTCAAACAACATTATCGCGGTCTGGATGTGTTGCTTATTGATGATATTCAGTTTTTTGCGAAAAAAGAACGCTCTCAGGAAGAATTCTTCCATACTTTCAATGCGTTACTGGAAGGCCAACATCAGGTGGTGATGACGTGTGATCGCTATCCGAAAGAAGTTCAGGGCCTGGAAGAACGCTTAAAATCCCGCTTTGGGTGGGGGCTGACGATTGCCATTGAACCACCCGAGCTTGAGACCCGTGTTGCGATACTCATGTCAAAAGCTGAACAGGATGGCGTGGAGCTGCCGCCGGAAGTCGCGTTTTTTATTGCCAAGCGCATACGCTCAAATATTCGTGAACTTGAGGGTGCATTGCGTCGTGTTGTGGCGAATGCACGTTTCACCGGCGCACAGATTACCGTTGATTTTGCCAAGGGTGCGTTACGCGATTTACTGGCTTTGCAGGAAAAACTGGTTACGATCGAGAATATTCAAAAGACGGTGGCGGAATACTACAAAATCCGCGTCTCTGATTTGTTATCGAAAACACGCAGCCGCTCCATTGCTCGGCCTCGGCAGGTTGCCATGTCGTTAGCAAAGTCACTCACCAACCATTCGCTGCCGGAGATTGGCGAGGCGTTTGGCGGCAGGGATCACACAACGGTGATGCATGCGTGTAAAAAGGTGGCAGAACTTCAGGCCACCGATGCCCGCATTGATGAGGACTACCATAACCTGTCCAGAACCCTGTCGACATGATGTGGATAAATGGGGGACAAATGAGGGCAGCTGACTTATCCACAATGCGTCCACCGGTTGTTGAGAGTTTATACAGACAGCGTGAACAGGTTTTAAAAATTTTAACGTGCTGATTTATATAGACAAAATTAGGTTACGCACAGATAATCGCCGCAGTAATTATTACGACTGTTATTCTTTATATAGACTAACTAATACTAATACAGACACAGGATAAGTCGCATGGAGTTCATCGTTAGCCGAGAGGCACTATTACGCCCCCTGCAAGCCATTATTGGTGTTGTTGAGCGTCGTCAGACTCTACCGATACTCGCGAATGTGCTTATTGAAGCAGACAACAACGCGCTGTTACTTACCGCAACTGATCTTGAAGTGGAGCTACAGGCACAAACACCCGTTGAGGTGGTGCAACCCGGACGCGTCACCATACCCGCGCGAAAATTAATGGATATCGTTAGAAATCTGCCAGAAGACGCCGAACTTCGTATGGTGCTGGAAGGTGAACGCATGATCGTCCGCGCCGGACGTAGCCGATTCAGCCTTGCTTACCTGAGTGCCGATGACTTCCCTGTAGTCGATGAGGTGGAAGCCAATCAACGCATTAAACTTCCACAGCATCAGGTGCGATGGTTAATTGAGAAAACTCACTTTGCCATGGCAATGCAGGATGTGCGTTATTACCTCAATGGCCTGTTGTTAGAATTAGATGGGCAAGGCATAAAAACCGTGGCTACCGACGGACATCGGCTTGCATTGGCGGAGTTGGCCGTTGATCTGCCGATTTCAGAAGCGGTGCAGATTATCGTGCCCCGCAAAGCGATTCAGGAGTTATTACGACTGTTGGAGTCTTCCGATACTGAAGTCGAACTTATTCTAGGGAGCTCGCATCTGCAGGTCGTATTACCGGACTTGCGGTTTACCACCAAGCTGATTGATGGACGTTTCCCGGATTACCAGCGCGTTATTCCTGAGGCAGAAGGTTCGGTTGTTAACGTTGATCGGGAAATGCTGCGTAAAGCCCTGGTACGCGCATCAATTTTATCGAATGAGAAATATCGCGGTGTGCGTTTCATTTTTGAGCCTGAACAGTTGCGGATACAGTCCAATAACCCCGAGCAGGAAGAAGCCGAAGAAGAAGTTGCGGCTGAGTCGAATGGTGCAGGGATGGAAATCGGTTTTAACGCAAGTTATATGCTCGATGCACTGGCAGCGATAGAAGCCGAGTCTATTACGATGTACGTCCGTGACGGCAGTAGCAGTGCCTTACTGATTGGCAACGGTGATGGCCAGGATGGTCGTTATGTCGTGATGCCTATGCGGCTTTAGGCCAAGCCGCCGGTGGCTGACCAGGCCGTGACGAACGGTTTAACCGTCTTGAAGGTTGAGGGTTTTCGGCACTTAGTGGCTACGTCCCTGTCCTTTTCACCCCACCTCAATGTGATTCATGGTGCTAATGCAGCGGGTAAATCGAGTTTACTCGAGGCGATTTATTTTTTGGCGCGCGCTAAAAGTTTTCTTACGCCCCGACTTCAGCGAGTCATCGCTACCGGCGGTAGTGAGGTCCTGGTAACAGGGCGCGTAGAAAACACGAGTGGCGTTCACCGGTTAGGTGTCTCTTTTAATCACGGAAAAACACGTGTTCGCCTCAATGGTGAAGATGTACGCTCCTTATCTGAATTTGCAGGCCTGGTGCCTATTCAGGTTTTAAATACCGAGGCGCAACGTTTATTAACAGAAGGACCTGCGGAGCGACGGAGCTTTTTAAACTGGGGGGTGTTCCACGTGGAACCAACCTACCGGAACCAATGGCGACGGTATCAACGTGGTTTACGTCAACGGAATGCGGCACTGCGAACAGGTAACGAATCTGTAGCAAAGACATGGGAAGCGGAACTCGCCGTGGCGGGTGAGGCAGTGAGTGAGGTTAGAGTCCAGTTTTTAGAAACATTAATGCGCGAATGGACTGCCTTATTAAAAGACTGGTTGCCGGATTTGGATTTCAGTTGGCGTTATCGATCTGGCTGGCTACAAGGTGAGTCCTTAATTCTCTCCTTTTCC
>JAGXLT010000098.1 GCA_018334525.1 Gammaproteobacteria bacterium | reverse complement strand
AGAGAAGGAAAGGATAATGAGTCTTACATTAACTACTTACATCATCGTTGGCGCGACTTTTGCGCTGTATATCGGTATTGCCATATGGGCCAGAGCGGGCAGCACCGGTGAGTTTTACGTCGCCGGAAAGGGTGTTAACCCGATCGCTAACGGTATGGCCACCGCGGCCGACTGGATGTCAGCAGCATCCTTCATCTCGATGGCAGGCCTCATTGCCTTTCTTGGCTATGACGCTTCCGTTTATTTAATGGGATGGACCGGCGGCTATGTGCTGCTTGCTCTGCTGCTTGCGCCGTATCTGCGTAAGTTTGGTAAGTTCACGGTACCCGAGTTTATTGGGGATCGGTTCTATTCCAAGCCGGCACGCGTCATCGCGGTTATTTCGTTGTTAGTTGCCTCCATTACCTACGTTATCGGTCAGATGCGTGGAATTGGTGTGGCCTTCTCTCGGTTCCTCGAGACAAGCTACGAAGTCGGCCTCTACTCCGGCATGACCATTGTGTTCATTTATGCCGTGTTTGGTGGAATGAAGGGAATCACGTACACGCAGATCGCGCAGTACTGCATTATGATCTTCGCGTATACAATACCGGCCATCTTCATCTCCTTAACCATTACCGGGCATGCGCTGCCACAGCTGGGCTTAGGCTCGTCAGTGGCTAATGGCGGTTACCTGCTTGATACGCTGGACAACATCCTTGTTGATCTTGGGTTCTCGCAATACACCGCAATGAAAGGCACAACGCTTAACATGTTCTTTTTGACCATGTCGTTGATGATTGGTACCGCGGGGCTGCCTCACGTTATCGTGCGCTTCTTCACAGTGCCTCGTGTGCGTGATGCTCGTTTGTCTGCGGGCTGGGCCCTGGTATTTATCGCCATTTTGTACACCACCGCTCCGGCAGTGGGTGCGATGTCCTTCTATAACCTGATCAATACCGTGCAACCCGGTGAGATCGGGGCCGAGGAAGGAAACCTGGCGTATGAAGACGTACCTGAATGGTTCTCTCGTTGGGAAGAAACCGGCTTGCTCGGTTTTGATGATAAAAATAACGACGGCCGCATTCAGTACTATAACGACAGCAGTGAGGCATTCGCTGCCACAGCCACGGAATATGGCTGGCAGGGGAATGAGCTGACGGTTGACCGGGACATTATGGTGATGGCCAACCCGGAAATCGCACAGTTACCTAACTGGGTGATTGCATTGACCGTGGCCGGTGGCCTGGCTGCCGCATTATCTACTGCTGCAGGCCTGTTAATGGCAATATCTTCGGCAATCTCACATGACCTGATTAAAGGGGTGATTAACCCGGGCATCAGTGAAAAAGGTGAGCTATTGGCGGCTAGAATCGCCATGGCCGGTGCTATCGTTATTGCTGGTTATCTGGGCTTGAATCCGCCTGGATTCGCAGCTCAGGTGGTTGCTCTGGCCTTCGGACTGGCCGCTTCCTCACTGTTCCCGGTACTGATGCTTGGCATCTTTAACCGGCGCATGAACAGTGCGGGTGCAATGGCTGGTATGCTCGCGGGTCTGAGCTTTACGCTCATCTACGTGTTCATCTTTAAAGGCTGGTTCTTTATTCCAGGAACCAACATGCTTGAAGATGTGCCGGCAAACTGGCTCTTCGGTATTGGACCGCAGTCCATCGGCGCGGTGGGCGCTATTGTTAACGTGATTGCAGCAACGCTTGTGTCACGTATGACTGCACCACCACCGGTTGAAATCCAAGAGCTCGTAGAGAGCATTCGAGTGCCACGCGCTAGCTAAGCTAAGCGTTTAAGCACTAACTAATCCCCCTGTCCGCGTAGCGGCAGGGGGATTTTTTTTACCTGATGCCGTTGTTTTACAGCTGAAAACGAACTTCGAGTTTCTTCTGCAGCCGTCTGGCTTCGCGAAATGCTTCTTTAAGAATCCGCCGATCCATTGGGTTCAGCTGTTCCGGATCTAAACGATTATGCATCGGCTCTCCAGCTGCTGACTGTCTCTGATGCTCTCGCATCCTTAACAATTGAATAAAAGTTAACGACCGTAGGAACGCACCGGCGTCCACCTTTTTTAACACGCCCTGCTCGGCGAGCAGACGCAACCGTGCGGGCGTATTTGACTCGGCTATTCCTGCTTGCAGAGACAGCACACGCCCTGCGTCGACAAAGGGAGTAAGACCACGAACCTTCAAATCGAGTCGATGTACCGCATCGGCATCTTTTTCGGTAACGAAGTCACGAAACATTCCCAACGGGGGTTTTATTGCTAAGCAGTTGCCTGCCAGCGTATGTAAAAACACCGAATTCTCAGCAGCCAGGGTAACTACGCGCTGATGCAAAGCCTCCCCCGCCTCCATATCGCCCCACACCGGCCGGAAGTCGAAGTAAATCGTTGAATGCAATAGATTCTCCGGTGTGGCGCTACCGATCATTTTACGAAAGGTGGCCTCCCATTCGTCAAAGCTTTGGCACAACTTTGGATTGCTTGCCATCACATTTCCGGTGCACAAAGTAAACCCACAACGGTCCAACACTTTGTTAATTTCCCAGGCCAGAGGTAACAGCTGCTCACGCACTTTATCTGCCGGCTGGTCACCCGGATCAAATAGAATCCCGTTATCCTGATCGGTCACGCGCGTTTGCTCGCTACGCCCTTCACTGCCAAATGCGATCCAGGTGAATGGCGGTGGTGGTTCTTTCTCAGCTTCAATGCACAGCTCAATCGCGCGCGCTACCGTGCGGTCGTTCAGCAGGGTGATGATGCGGGTAATCTGCTCTACATCGGCACCATGCGCCATCATTGTATCAATCAGTTGGCCGACTCTAGCTCGCGCAACAACCAATTCATCCGCATCCTTTGCGGCCGAGATCCCACGCGTCAGGTGAACAATATCTATTCTTTGCAGCGCAAAGATATCGCGCTCTGACACCACGCCCACCAATTTTTTCTTTTCAATCACAATGATATGGCGAATATGCAAACGCGCCATTTCCACCACTGCCTCAAAGGCATAGGTATCGCTACTAAGACAGCGGGGGTTTTCAACCATGACTTCGCTAACGGGTGCCTCTAGGTCTCCGTTGGCAGCGATCAGCGCGCGTAAGTCGTGCAGCGTAAACATACCAATAGGCTTTTTACGGCTATCCACGACAACAATGCTGCCGACTTTTCGGCCGTGCATCTGCTCAACGGCCTCACGTACCGTCAGTGTTGCTTTACAAGCTACGGGCGCCCCCGTAATCAGATCCCCAAGCGGTGTATCAAGTGTCGAGTCACCACCTAAATTGGCTGCGGCGTGCTGGCGAATATTCTGCTGAACCTGATCCAGCAGACTGCTGACACCGCGCATGCAGTAATCACGAAATACCGCGCTATCAGCTAAAATACTGGCGAACGCTCGACGCGGCAAACGCAGACATTTAACGGCTGTTGCGGCTTTATAAATCGTTCGTGTCGGCCGATCACCAAGCAAAGCCGCCATGGGAAAGTTATCACCCTCCTCCAACTCAAACTGCTCTGCAACGTCATCGCCCACCGCGGCGCGTTCCGCCAGTACCCGCCCGGAGATAATCAAGTGAAAATGACGCACCCTGCCGCTTGAGGGCTCAAGGATGACTGCTCCAGCTGGAAAAGTACTGAGTTCTGCAGCATCCAGAAAGGCTTCCCGTTGCGCGAGTGTTAATCGATCAAACGGAGCATGCTCGGCAAAGAATTCTCGCCCTGCCTGTTCGATGGTTTCTGCTTTTTTCTCTGATGACATACGCTTTTTTGTCAGCTTTAACTAATTAATGAACAGATTACCTCGACAAACCCCCATCGGAATACCCTATACTGGTGGAAAACAGGAGGAGGCCGGTCGCGCAATGCGCCGGGATTGCGATGCAAGGAAATGTATTAATCGTTGATAACGATCTTAATATCACCGCTTCGTTAGAATTTCTATTACGTCACATCGGTTTTAATTGTTTGGTGGCCGATAGCTATGCCAGTGCAATCGATAGCGTGAATGGCAAGCGGCTTGATGCCGCCTTAATAGATTCTAATCTGCCTGATCGTAGCGGCTATTCATTGTGCCAAAAACTGTTATCCACTCAGGGCTTTGAACACCTGCCGATTCTAATGCTAACTACCCAGGTTCTGCAGGCCGAGCAGGAAAAAGCGCTGTCACTGGGAGCGATGGACTTCATCATAAAACCATTCAACCCATTAATGGTTATGCAACGTATTCAGGATCTGCTGACGAAGGCTGCCTGATTAATGCGGGCGTTTCGTTTACCGAGACTTCGCAAACGTCTCTGGATTGCGGCAGTTTTAGCCACCATCCTTCAGGGGGGCGTTCTGATTGGTTTCGGAGCCCACAGCGTCACCGCCATTGCTCTGGCAACCATAGTTATGGTTATGACGCTTCTATTGGCGCTCATCTATGATTTCAAACTTACACGCCCGCTTGCTGCAACGAGCCGTGGCGCTGAGATTATTGCTAAATCCAACCCCGGACATCAGCTTGAGCTTGGGAAAGGGCACTGGCTGGAGCGCCTACCCGAGACAATCGAAAATCTCGGTGCCAACGTTGCACGTACAAACTATGCAATGGAGGAAGCAGCGACCAGTTGGAATACCCGTCTGGAAGCACGACGTGCACGATTAGAAACAATCCTCAAAGAGATTCGCGAAGGTGTTCTAGTCTGTGATGATGACGGTCG
>JAGXLT010000097.1 GCA_018334525.1 Gammaproteobacteria bacterium | reverse complement strand
GGGGAAAGCTTGGCAACCGAGAAGCGCTGATGGAGGCCCTTGCGGCTTATCGGGACGATCTTGCTCAACTGACCGCATTGGTGGCGGCAGGAGATGGCGACGGCATCGAAGCCGTTTTTAAACGCGCTAAGCAAACGCGTGATGCCCATTTGCACTGGTTTGAGCGTTAGTACGAGGAGAGCGGTTTACAGCCATGACCGGATCAATAGAACGGAGTTTTCATATTCACCCCGGGGGCGCGTTAACGGGTCACTTGCGGGTGCCCGGCGATAAGTCAATTTCCCATCGCGCGGTGCTCCTGGGTGCCATCGCTGAGGGTGTGACTGAGGTTGAGGGCTTTTTAGAGGGCGATGATGCGCTCGCAACGCTGGCGGCAATGCGCCATCTCGGGGTGGATATTGAAGGGCCGGTTGAGGGGCGTTTGCGAATACATGGCGTTGGCTTGAGAGGGCTTAAGGCCCCGTCTGCACCCTTGGATCTAGGCAATTCCGGCACCTCGATGCGGTTATTTGCGGGTCTTTTGGCCGGCCAATCCTTTAGTAGCGAACTGATTGGGGATGCATCGCTAATGCGTCGGCCTATGCGCCGGGTCACGGACCCGTTGGCGCTGATGGGAGCGGATATTACCACTGCCGCCAATGGCACCGCCCCTCTGCGCATCGTGCCAGTCAATGAGATAACCGGCATAGACTATGCAATGCCTGTTGCCAGTGCTCAGGTTAAATCGGCGTTGCTGCTTGCGGGTTTGTACGCCAACGGCCCAACGCGCGTTCATGAGCCGGCAGTTACACGGGATCATACCGAACAGATGCTAAGTGCCTTGGGTTGTCCGGTTAGCCGTCAGGATGGATGGATTGAGATCAGCGGACCGGCAAGGCTGACCAGCACGCGGATTAAGATTCCTGCGGATATTTCTTCGGCGGCTTTTTTCCTGGTGGGTGCAAGCATCGCACCTGGCGCAGAGGTCGTGCTGGAGGGGGTTGGGTTAAATCCGTCAAGAATCGGCGTGATAGAGATTCTTCAGCGTATGGGCGCGGATATTACGATCGACCCGGATCCTTCGGGCGGTGGTGAGCCGACAGGTCAGTTAACGGTGCGGCACTCGCCCTTACGCGGCATTGAAATCCCGGTTGAGCTTGTGCCGCTGGCGATTGATGAGTTTCCTGCCCTTTTTGTGGCGGCCGCCTGTGCCGAGGGTGAAACGGTGCTGCGCGGGGCTGAGGAGCTACGCGTGAAGGAAAGTGATCGTATCGCTGTGATGGCCGAGGGGTTGAGCGTTTTGGGCATTGACGTGGAGCCGCAGGCGGACGGCATCCGTATCACAGGCGGGGCATTTAGTGGCGGACAGGTTCATGCAAGGGGCGATCATCGTATTGCGATGTCCTTTGCGATGGCAGGGTTAGTTGCATCAGGGCCGGTGCAGATCGACGGGTGTGCTGAGGTGGATACCTCGTTCCCGGGGTTTGTAGAATTGGCACGTGCCGCCGGGCTGCACATTGAGACAGCCGAGGAGCAAAAATGACATCGGTGAATAAACCCCCGGTGGTAACAATTGACGGGCCTGGCGGAGCGGGAAAGGGAACCGTGGCGCAAGCGGTGGCAGCGCAGTTGGGCTGGCATTTTTTAGATAGTGGCGCGATCTATCGGCTATTAGCTCTTAGTGCGCAACGGGCAGGAATCGACGCGAGTCAAACACAGCAGCTGGTCGCTCTGGCGCAGGCAATGAACATCCAGTTCCCAGCAGTGGGCAAACAGGCCGGGCAGGCCCTTTTGGATGGTGAAGAGGTATCTGAGGACATTCGTAGCGAGCAGTGCGGGCAGTTTGCCTCAGAACTGGCTGCGCAAGCCCCGGTTCGGCAAGCGTTATTAGATCGGCAGCGCCAATTCAGAAAAGCGCCGGGGCTGGTGGCGGACGGGCGAGACATGGGAACCGTGGTGTTTGCTGATGCACCGCTGAAGTTTTTCTTGACCGCAAGCGTTGAAGAGCGTGCTCGCCGACGGCATAACCAGTTGATGCAAAAAGGGATCAGTGCTACCCTCGGCGATCTTTTAAAGGAACTGAAGGCCCGCGATAAGCGAGATTCAGAACGAACTGCGGCGCCATTGGTGCCAGCGGAAGACGCGATTACCGTGGACACAACCGATTTATCGGCGGAAGCGGTTATCGAAAAGGTGTTAAAGGCAGCAACAGACTGCGTTTGATTAAATTTACTCAACCAACCGATCGCCCTGCGGTCCGGGATTTATTTACCTCATGAGCGAAAGCTTTGCAGAACTCTTTGAACAGAGCCTTGCGCAAACTGACATGCGCCCCGGCTCAATCGTTACCGCCCAAATTGTTGCCATCGAAGGCGATAATGTCGTTGTTAATGCGGGTCTTAAATCTGAAGCGGTTATTCCGCTTGAGCAATTTATGGACGAGCAGGGCAATGTAGAGGCAAATGTTGGCGATGAAATAGAAGTTGCCCTTGATGCCGTTGAAGATGGCTCGGGTGAAACCCGGCTTTCTCGTGAGAAGGCGAAGCGGGCTAGTGCCTGGCGTGTTCTTGAAGCTGCCTATGAAGGCGCTGAGACCGTTAATGGCCAGATTAGCGGCAAGGTTAAAGGCGGCTTTACGGTGGACTTGGGTCACATCCGAGCCTTCTTGCCGGGTTCATTGGTTGATATTCGCCCGGTACGGGATACCACTTACCTTGAGGGTAAGGACTTAGAGTTTAAGGTTATTAAACTGGATGCGCGTCGGAACAACGTGGTTGTGTCACGGCGTGCGGTAGTTGAGGAAGAGTACTCGGCAGAACGCGAAGCGCTGCTGGAGAAATTGCAGGAAGGCCAGATGCTTACGGGTATCGTCAAGAATCTTACCGATTATGGCGCATTCGTCGATCTCGGTGGAATCGACGGCTTGCTGCATATCACGGATATGGCTTGGCGGCGCGTCAAGCATCCGTCTGAGGTCGTTAATGTGGGAGAAGAGGTCGAAGTTAAGGTCCTTAAGTTCGATCGTGAGCGCAATCGGGTCTCATTAGGCCTCAAACAGCTGGGCGAGGATCCGTGGGAGGCGATTGCACGTCGTTATCCAGAGGGGGCGCGCACGGTAGGCCGGGTTACGAACATTACTGATTACGGCTCTTTCGTTGAAATCGAAGAGGGCGTCGAAGGCCTCGTTCACGTTTCTGAAATGGACTGGACGAATAAGAACGTTAACCCCGCCAAAGTGGTTTCCATCGGCGATGAGGTTGAGGTGATGATCCTTGATATCGACGAGGAGCGCCGCCGGATTTCGCTGGGTATGAAACAGTGTCAGCCGAATCCGTGGGATGAGTTTGCATCGCAGTACAATAAAGGTGATCGCGTCGTCGGCGCGATTAAGTCGATCACTGACTTCGGTATCTTTGTTGGCCTTGAGGGCGGTATTGACGGACTGGTTCATCTGTCTGATCTTTCCTGGAGCGATGGCGGTGAAGAGTCCATCCGTGAATTCCAAAAGGGTGAAGAAGTTGAAGCGGTGGTGCTGTCGGTGGATCCGGAGCGTGAGCGCATTAGCCTCGGCGTTAAACAGTTGGCGCAGGATCCGGTTTCTAATTGGGTTGCTGCCAATCCGAAAGGCACGATTGTCACGTGTACCGCACAAGAAGTGGACGCGAAAGGCGTTGTGGTTGAGCTTGCGGAAGAGGTGCAGGGCTACATACGCGCTGCTGACCTTGCCCGGGATCGGGTTGAAGATGCTCGGACGGTGGTCAAAGAGGGCGATTCTATTGAAGCGAAGTTCGTGGCAGTTGATCGGCGTAACCGTATGATCAGTCTGTCTGTTCGCGCGAAAGATCAGCAGGATGAGCGTGAAGTCATGGAAGACTATGGCAACACTGGCTCAGCCGGTACGACAGCGCTCGGCGACTTACTCAAGGAACGGATGGCCGACCGGGATCAGCAGGATGAGGAATGACAAAATCAGAACTGATTGAGTTGATCGCGGAAAAACAAGTCCATCTTCCACACAGAGATGTTGAGCTTGCCGTGAAGGCTTTGGTTGAGCAGATGAGCGAAGCGCTCTCCACCGGAGAGCGTATTGAAATCCGAGGCTTTGGTAGTTTTTCGCTGCATCATCGGCCACCAAGAATCGGTCGTAATCCCAAAACGGGCGAGCCCGTTGCCCTGCCAGGGAAGCATGTCCCGCATTTTAAACCGGGAAAAGAGATGCGTGAGCGGGTTAACGAAAACCAGAATCAAAGCGGCAAGGGGCGCTAATTAGCATGCGTCGTGTGTTGGGTCTGATCGTTTTGATCGTACTCATTGCGCTTGGGTTGAGTTTTGCAATGCTTAACCCCCAGTCCGTGGTTCTGGATTTCTACTTCGGTCAGTCCACTCTTCCCCTATCTCTTGCCCTTGTGATGGCCCTCGCCATCGGGGCGTTCATCGGGGTTCTGGTTGTCCTTGGAGTTGTGCTTCGCCAGCGTTGGCAGTTGCGCCGGGTCAATCGTCAGATTGACTCGATTCAAAAGGAGCTATCACAGCTTCGAAAACTGCCAATTAGGCATGCCAATTAGTGATGTGGTACTTGCTCTGGCTGCTACTCCCCGTGGCAGCGCTATCGGGCTGGTGGATCGGTAGAAAAAACGCATCAGGTACCGGATTAAATAATAAGGCCCTTTCTCGGGGCTACTTTCTTGGCTTGAATTTTTTGCTCAATGAGCAGCCTGATCGGGCGATCGATGTCTTTATTCGGTTGGTTGAGCTGGATGAGGATACGATCGAAACATCCTTCCC
>JAGXLT010000096.1 GCA_018334525.1 Gammaproteobacteria bacterium | reverse complement strand
GTTGTGCGGCATGAATATGAATATCGCCGCGCCGAACACCGGCAAAAAGTGCATCGGCTGCTTGGAGCAACGATTCACGCGTATCAATGTAGTCAAAAAGTGTGGGGCGCGTTAAAAATAACGAGCCCTTGCGCGCCAGGACGCCCACCTCGATGGCAGGTGGCGGGCCGGAGGACTGGCCAAAGCTGACTAGCAGACCGCGCTTTTCCAGTGAATCTAGCGAGCTTGCCAGCGTGGCGGCACCCACAGAGTCATACACGGCGCGCACGCCCTGCCCCGCGGTTAGCTCACGAACCTGACCGGCAACATCTTCGGCATCGTAAAGAATGGTTTGTGCACAGCCATGGGCTTTTGCCAGCGCGGCTTTTTCGGCATTACCCACCGTACCGATTACGTTTGCACCCAGTGCGGCCGCCCACTGGCAAAGAATAAGCCCGACACCGCCGGCCGCTGCATGCACCAAAATGCGATCGCCTGCTTTAATGTTAATCACCCGCTGCAGAAGCATATGAGCAGTCATACCGCGTAACATCATTGCCGCTGCGGTGGCGTTATCAATGTCATCGGGTAAGGGAACAAGCCGGTCTGCCGGCATCACCCGCTCGCTGGCATAAGCCCCCACCGGAGGTGTGGCATAGGCAACGCGCTGGCCTGGTCGCAGCGTATCGACACCGGGGCCAACCGCAATGACCTCGCCAGCGGCTTCCATGCCAGGGGTAAACGGCAGCGCTGGTGGTGGGTAGAGCCCGGTGCGAAAATACACATCGATAAAGTTCACGCCAATATGGGTTTGCTTTAGCAATACCTCGCCATCATTCGGCACGGGCGTATCGATGGATTCAAGTTCTAACTGCTCGGGCCCGCCGTGGGCGTGAACGCGAATCGCCTGGCTCATTTGCCATCCTCCTCAGCAGCAATAGCCGCTTCAACGGCGGCAAGTGCGGTCATATTGACAATACCGCGTACGGTAACCGATGGCGTGAGAATATGAGCAGGCTGCGCCATGCCCAAGATAATGGGCCCGATCGAAACCGCATCGGTAACGGTTTTAAGTAAGTTAAACGCAATATTTGCAGCGTCTAGCGTTGGCATAATCAGCAGATTGGCCTGACCATCAAGCCGAGAGTTCGGGAAAATTCGCTCGCGAATTGCCTCATTTAATGCCGCATCGCCATGCATTTCACCTTCCACTTGCAGCTGGTCGTCACGATCTTCAATTAAGCTGAGTGCCTGCCGCATTTTAAGTGCCTGCGGATCCTCTGAGGTGCCAAAGTTGGAATGCGAAAGCAGCGCAACCTTGGGGGTAATGCCAAAGCGACGCAGCTCATCAGCAGCCAATACCGTCATCTCGGCGATTTGCTCGGCCGTGGGGTCCTGATTGATATAGGTATCGCAAACAAACAAGGTGCCTTTTGGCGTAATGATCGCGTTCATGGCAGCCAGATTGCGCACGCCCTTGCGTCGCCCGACCACCTCATTCACATAATCGAGCTGGCGATGATATTTGCCGACCATGCCAGAGAGCATGGCATCGGCTTCACCCCGCTTAACCATCAGTGCAGCGATGACCGTATTGCGAGTACGCACAATCTGCCGTGCCCGATCCGGCGAGATGCCCCGGCGCTCCATTAATGAATGATAAAGCTGCCAGTATTCGCGGAAGCGAGGATCGTCTTCGGGGTCGACAAGCTCAGCCTGCTCATCAAGCTTAAGGCGCAGGCCGAGCCGCTCGATGCGCATTTCGACCACGCGCCGCCGGCCGATTAAAATCGGTTTGGCAAGGCCATCGTCAACCACCACCTGCACGGCCTGCAGCACCCGCTCGTCTTCACCATCGCCATACACCACGCGTTTGGTATTCTGGCTGGCCCGCTCAAACATGGGCTTCATCAGCAGTCCTGACTGGAAGACGTAGTCGGATAAACGCCGGCGATACGCTGTGAAATCATCAATGGGCCGCGTCGCCACACCGCTTGCCATGGCCGCCTTGGCCACTTCGGGCGCAATGCGCGTTATCAGGCGCGGATCAAAAGGCTTAGGAATTAAATATTCCGGGCCAAACGAAAGCGGCTGACCCCCGTAGGCGGCCACGACCACATCAGAGGATTCCATCGTGGCAATATCGGCAATAGCCCGCACGCAGGCTTTTTTCATTTCATCGTTAATCGTCGTGGCGCCCACATCCAATGCGCCGCGGAAAATAAACGGAAAGCAAAGCACGTTATTGACCTGGTTCGGGTAATCCGAGCGCCCGGTGGAAATGATGGCATCCGGCCGCACTGCTAAGACTTCTTCCGGCCAGATTTCAGGGGTCGGATTGGCTAGGGCCATAATCATCGGCTTATCGGCCATTTCGGCAACCATCTCAGCGGTTAATACGCCGGGCGCCGATAGGCCAAGGAAGATATCCGCGCCGCGAATGGCCTCAGCCAGCGTGCGGGCCTCGGTGTCATTGGCATACACGGCTTTGCGAGGGTCCATGTATTCCTTGCGCCCGGCATAGATCACGCCTTTGCGATCGGTCGCAATAATATTTTCCCGGCGCAGGCCCATTGAGACGAGCAAATCAAGGCAGGCGATGGCCGATGCACCGGCACCTGAGGTGACCAGGCGCACATCCTCAAATTCCTTACCCACCAGACGTAAACCGTTGTAAATCGCGGCTGCGGCGGTAATGGCGGTGCCGTGCTGGTCGTCATGAAATACCGGGATATTCATGCGCTCGCGCAGCTTTTCTTCAACCTCAAAGCACTCGGGCGCTTTAATGTCCTCAAGGTTAATGCCGCCAAACGTGGGCTCGAGGCTGGCGATAATTTCAATCAGCCGCTCGGGGTCTTTTTCATCCACCTCAATATCAAATACATCGATGCCGGCAAACTTTTTAAATAAAACGCCCTTGCCTTCCATCACGGGTTTAGACGCCAGAGGCCCGATAGAACCCAGCCCCAGTACCGCAGTGCCATTGGTGATAACACCAACCAGGTTACCCCGCGCGGTCATATTGGCGGCTTCTTTGGGATCTTCAACAATCGCCTCACACGCTGCTGCCACGCCCGGGCTGTAAGCCAGAGCCAGGTCGCGCTGGTTTGCCAGTGGCTTGGTGGGCGTTACCTCGATTTTTCCCGGCGTGGGATAGCGATGGTATTCAAGTGCGCTTTTTTTAAAGTCCTCGGACATGATGTTTTCCTGTCAAAAATGAATGAAGTTCGGTGACAAAGGCATCGGGTTTTCCAGCGTGGACCCAATGCCCGACACCCTCAATGCAGTGGAGCGTTGCTGCGGGGAATAACTGCCTGATCTTTGCATGATGGGCAGGCAGTACATAGTCCGATTGCCCGCCGTAAACAAAATGCGCCGGCCCATCCCAATGCCGGCCGTCAAGCTCTGCCGGCCAATCCTGAAGTGCCGGTAGCTGATCGGCAATAATATCAAGCGGTATGCGCCATACCCATTGCTCCTGCTGGCGTACCAGGTTGGTCAGTAAAAACTGGCGCACCTGCGACTTGGGGATGGATTCACTCAGAGCCTGATCGGCCTCGTCACGTGAATCAATCCGGCTTAGATCAAGTGCCCGCATGGCTGAGATCAGTGCCCCGTGCTCCTGGTTGTGATCATAGATCGTGGGCGCAATATCCACCACCATCAGACGGTTTACCCGGGTGCCTGCCAGTAACGCAACGGCCATGGCTGCTTTGCCGCCCATGCTGTGGCCGACCAGGTTGGCCTGCTCGATATTTTCCTGATCGAGCAGATCAATAATATCGGCAGCCAGTGCGGTGTAGCTCATATCCGGGTGATGCGGGGCCTGTCCGTGGCACCTTAAATCCGGCGTGTAAACGGTGTAGTCATTCTCAAAACGCCGGGCAATGCTGCGCCAGTTGTTACCGGAGCCGTAGAGGCCATGCAAAAAAATCAACGGCTGGCTCATGGGCTGATCTCCAGCCCGTCGGCAGTTAATTGGCGGAGCTCTTCGATCGCGACGCTGAGCATGGTCAGATCAGGTTGGGCCGCACTGGCGATCTGCTCGGTGGTTTGTTTGAAAAATTCCACGCGATCAAGATTAGCGTTCATCCAATCGGCGATCCGATCAGCAGGGTTTTTCCTATTACTGCCCGTTAGAATCGAACCGGTCAGGCGACGATGCTCGCTAAACAGTGCCTCCAACAAGCCGCGGCGATGACGGGTCTGCCAGTTATCTGCCGGCGTGTACTCGCCCAGGGCTTCGCGCAGGCGATTTAAATCGAGCGTGTTTGCCGCGCCGAAATGCACGCGGGCGGTGGTTTCAAGGCTGGCAGCCGCGGTTTCAGAAGCCTCATACACATCGAATGCGGTTGCCATCATGGGCAGTCTGGCCAGCCGGGTTGCGAGTGATTCAGAGAGCCCGAGTTCACATAGACGCGCATGGCGCTGCTCCAGCCAGGCAAGATCGGTATCAGCAACAAATTCGGTTAACCGCTCAGCAAGTTTTTGGACCGTTGGCTGCATGCGTTCAATAAGCTGATTCTGATCGATAGGCCGTGGACAGTTGCGCAGCAGCCAGAGGGTGCCGCGCTCTTGTAGATCCCCTATTTCATGCAACAAGGCATGCTGCTCGTGGGCGGGAATCTGATTATCCAGTGCATCGACTTCATGCCAGAGACCCCGCAAACCATGGATATCCCGCGTGGCCAGGTAGGCCCTGATTGCCTCGGTTAAGTTGGCGCCGGTGCTATCGTTAATGCGCATTAAAAAGGTGGCGCCCATACGATTTAGCACGTGATTGATTAAATCGCTGGCGATAATCTCCTGGCGGAGCGGATGCTCATCGAT
>JAGXLT010000095.1 GCA_018334525.1 Gammaproteobacteria bacterium | reverse complement strand
GTTCATCGCGATACCTCCTGAGGTATTTGGTTGGCAGCTTTACACTACCAGCGCTAGGCTAGCGCCGCCAGAATGCCGGTGTAAACAACACCAGTAAGGTAAAGATTTCCAGCCGCCCCATAATCATTGCCACACACATCACCAGCTTGGGCCCATCGCCCACCGACGCAAAGTTTGACGCGACATCTCCCAGCGCCGGGCCTAAATTCGCCAGTCCTGAGGCTACCGCGGAAAACGCAGTCACCTGATCAAGCCCCATCGCCAGCAAAGTAAGCATTAACAGCACAAATAACACGACATAGGCGGCAAAAAAGCCCCACACCGCATCAATCACGCGCTCATTGACCGGTCGATGACCAATTTTTACCGGCAATTGCGCCTGCGGATGGATTAAGCGGATAATTTCACGTCCGCCCTGTCGCCACAGCAGCAGAACGCGCACCACTTTCAGCCCGCCCGACGTCGAGTTTGCACAGCCCCCCACCACCGCCACAATCAGCAGAAGCACCGGCAGAAAAGCCGGCCATAGTGAATAATTCGCTGTGGTGTAGCCGGTTGTCGTTGCAAAAGACACCACCTGAAAAATGGCATGGTTCCAGGAATCCGCCCGCGGCAGATCATGGGTAGATTCGTAGGCAAAAAGCCCGGCCATTACGAGGACAGACACCGTTATCACAACGGCTAAAAACGTGACCACTTCAGGATCACGCCGCCAGGGCTCAATGCTCTTACGCCGCCACACCATGAAGTGCAGCGAATAATTCAGCGCCGAAATCAGCATAAACACCACGGCGATCATTTCGATTAACGCGCTATCAAAATGCCCCAGGCTATCGTCATAGGTTGAAAAGCCGCCAGTCGCTACCGTGCTAAAAGCATGTGTAATCGCGTCAAAAACAGACATCCCCGCCAGCCAGTAGGCCACTGCGCAGGCAATCGTTAAACCTAGGTAAATATTCCATAGGGCTTTTGCCGTTTCAGCGATGCGCGGAGTGAGCTTGGCATCTTTAACCGGCCCGGGCAGTTCTGCGCGATAGAGCTGCATCCCACCAATACCCAGCATCGGCAATATCGCCACTGCCAGAACGATAATACCCATACCCCCGAGCCACTGAAGCTGCTGGCGATAATAGCGAATAGAGATCGGCAGATCGTCAATGCCGATAATGGTCGTTGCGCCCGTGGTGGTCAGACCCGAGACGCTTTCAAAGAAAGCATCGACCAAAGAGAACGGCGCCACCGTTTGAATAACCAGAGGCATCGCCCCGGCGGCCCCGAGCACCACCCAGAATAACGCCACCACCAAAAAGCCATCGCGCGTTCTGAGCTCTCGCCGTGAGCGCCGCACCGGCAGCCACAGCACAGCACCAAAAGCGATCAACAGTAAGAATGTTAAGAAGAACGCGGGGGCGACACCGTCACTGGCAGCCAGTGCTAATAAGGCGGGCGGCAGCATGGTCACGCTGAAGACCATCAGCAAAACACCGAGCACTCGTTGAACTGCATCAGGATGCATGCGCTGATCCTTCTAGAAAAACGTCACGCCCACCGCAAAGAGCTTTTCAACATCGGCAAGGCGCGTTTTATCCACTAAAAACAGGATCACATGATCCTCAGGCTCAATCACCGTGTCATGATGCGCCATAATGACCTGTTCGTCGCGCACGATCGCGCCGATTGTAGTGCCGCGGGGCAGGCGAATATCTTCCACGCGCTTACCGACAACATCTGAACTGCCAGCATCGCCATGCGCAATCGCCTCAATGGCCTCTGCCGCGCCACGGCGCAGGCTATGCACCGTTGCCACGTCGCCGCGCCGAATGTGCGCCAGCAAGCTACCAATCGTTGCCTGCTGAGGCGAAATCGCAACATCAATATCATCGCTGGACTGAATCAGATCCACATACGCCGCGCGGTTAATCAGGGCCATTACCGTTCGTGCACCACGCCGCTTTGCCAGCATAGCCGACAAAATATTGGCCTCATCATCATTAGTCAGCGCACAAAAAACATCCGTATTCTCAATGTTCTCTTCAAGCAGCAAATCCTCATCAGCGGCATCACCATGCAGCACAATCGTCTTTTTAAGCTCATCGGCAATCGCCCGACAACGCTGCGCATTATGCTCAATAATTTTTACCTGGTAAGACGCTTCTAAAGACTGCGCAAGCCGTGTGCCGATATTTCCGCCGCCGGCCAGCATGATCCGCTTGACCGGCTTATCGAGGCGTCTGAGCTCGCTCATCACTGCGCGAATATTTTTGCGGGCCGCGACAAAAAACACCTCATCGCCCGCCTCAACCACGGTATCGCCCTCGGGAATAATGGCTTTGCCGCGCCGGTAAATAGCAGCAACCCGGGTATCAACACCCGGCACATGTTCGCGCAGGGTTCTAAGTGCCTGTCCTACTAACGGCCCACCGTAATAAGCACGCACACCCACTAAGCGGACCTTGCCATCGGCAAAATCCATTACCTGCAGTGCTCCGGGGTGCTCTATGAGTCGCCTGACATATTGGGTAACGAGCTGCTCAGGGGAGATCAATACATCAATCGGCAGGGCGTCGGGTGCAAAAATTTGCGGATGTGCCAGGTACTCAATGGCTCGGACACGCGCGATTTTAGTGGGCGTGTGAAATAGCGTTGCGGCCACCTGACAAGCCACCATATTGGCCTCGTCCGAATCGGTCACGGCAATAATCATATCGGCATCATCCGCGCCGGCCCTTGAGAGCACCTCAGGATAGGTCCCATTGCCGGTCACGGTGCGCAAGTCCAAGCGATCCTGCAGCCCCTGCAACACCGGCGCGCTCGTATCGACCACGGTAATATCGTTGGCCTCTGTCGCCAGAGTTGCCGCAACGGTGCCCCCCACCTGGCCCGCGCCGATGATGACAATCTTCATTCTCCGGCATCCTCCGGCTTTTGCTGATCAATCCCTAACGATCGCAGCTTACGGTACAAATGGGTTCGCTCCATACCTGCCAGGCGCGCCAGTTGCGCGACATTGCCGCCAGCACGCTGAAGCTGTCGCTGCAAATAGGCCCGTTCAAATTGCTCACGGGCCTCTCGCAACGGCAGGTCTAAAACGCGCGTTGGCGTCCAATCACTGCTTTGATCGAAACCGGCCTGATCCATCGCCATTGCCTCTGCTACCTCAGTAACATCAATTTCCAGCCCATCACCCATCACCAACAGCCGCCGTACCAGGTTGCCAAGCTCTCTGACATGACCGGGCCAATCCTGATGACGCAGCCGGTTTTGCGCGGCGACCGTAAACCGCCGAAACGGCAGTTGCTCACGATCAACCAGCTGATCAACAAAAAATGTCAGCAGCTCAGGGACATCTTCGGAATGATCGCGCAGTGGCGGCACATACAATGGCACCGCGTTAAGGTGATAGCACAAGTCTTCGCGCAAGCGGCCGGCCTGCGCAGCCTGCGCAATATCCTCTCGCACCACAAACAGCAGCCTTGCCTCCAAAGCCACTCGAGACGATCCCCCCACACGAAAAAACCCGCCGGATTCAAGCGCTGTCACCAACTGATCCTGAATAGAGGCGGCAAGCTCACTGGCACGATCAATGACCAGCGTGCCGCCGGCAGCCAGCTCCAATAACCCCGGCCGGCGGGATGTCTGCTCTTCAACGCCGAATAACTGCTCAGCGGCCGAATCGACGTTCACCGCAGCACCTGAAAATTCTAAAAACGGACCGTGTGAGCGACCGCTTAACCCATGGATATAGCGGGCAAAAACACGACAACCACTGCCTGGCGGGCCACTGATTAACACCCGACTGTTCGTTGGTGCCACTTTGGCCGCCTGCTCACGCAACGCTTGTACTACCGCGCTTTTCCCAACGGGCTCAATCATTGCCGGCAGCTCTTCCTGGGCCTGCCCGGATGGCCCGCTGGCTAATGCCTGCTCAACCGTGGCCAATAATTTGCCCATGGAAAGCGGCTTTTCGACAAAATCCACCGCACCCAGCCGTGTTGCCTCAACCGCTGTCTCCACGGTGCCATGCCCGGAAATCATGACCACCGGATACATCAGATTGCCGCTGCCGGCTAAGTCCTTTAGTAACGAAATGCCGTCTTCACCCGGCATCCATATATCGAGCAGTAACAAATCCGGCGCGTTCCGGCGCAACAGACTCCGCGCTTCTTCGGCACTTTCTGCAAGGCGAACGGCATAGCCTTCGTCTTCCAGGATCTCCTGAACCAGGCCGCGAATTGCCGGCTCATCATCCACGACCAAAATATCTGCTTTGCTCATCGCTTAATCCTTAACGGCAGCCGCACCGTAATCAGAGCGCCTGGCTCGGTATTGCGTGCGGCAATCATGCCATTGTGCTCTTCAATAATCTTTTTGACGATCGCAAGCCCCAGCCCTGAGCCCCGCGGCTTCGTTGTGACATACGGCTCAAAAAGCTGTTCGATCACGGCTTCATCCAACCCAGGGCCATTGTCCTGCACATGCAGCTCAAGCATCCCCGCGTAGCGATCCTCACCATTGCGTGTGCGCACCTGAATATTGCAATCGACCTGCCCCTGCGTTGCCTCCAGTGCATTCTGCAATAAATTATTCAGCAACTGCCGCAAGCGGCCCGCATCTGCCTCAATGGGCACCAGATCATCAGCAAGCTCGAGGGTGAACTTACGTTGCGCCGACTCGCCACGATAAAGCTCCACCCCCTCACGAATCAGCGCATTCAAATCAACAGATTGCAGATGCAAAGCCGGCGGGCGGGCATATTCAGAAAACGCCTGCACCATCTCTTTCATTGCTTCGACCTGATGGATGATGGTGTTCGTTGAGCGTTGGTTCCTCTTCTTTCTC
>JAGXLT010000094.1 GCA_018334525.1 Gammaproteobacteria bacterium | reverse complement strand
AAGGCTTGGCTGGTGTGCTCGTCTTTTTGCTGGCCTGACTGGCCTTACTCTTGGTGGCCATTGCTACATGCTCTCTGGCGCGGAAACGCCGAGCAAATCAAGACCATTACGAATCACCTGGCGAACGGCGGTAATTAGGGCGAGTCGTGCATCGCGCAGGTCCGGGTTATCCACCAGGAACGGGTGGGCGTTATAGTAAGTATGAAATGCAGCGGCAAGTTCACGCAGATATTGAGCGATTTGATGGGGCTCATGGGCATCGGCGGCGGCCAGGACAATTTCCGGGTAGCGCCCGAGCTCACTAATTAGCGCTTGCTCATGTGATTCGGTTAATTGATCCAGCGCGTTGATACCGCGTGTTAAATCCTGTTTTAGGTCACGTTCGTGCATTTGTGCAAGCACGCTGCAAACACGGGCATGTGCGTATTGAACATAGTAGACCGGGTTGTCATTGGATCGAGACTTGGCCAGCTCAAGGTCAAAATCAAGATGCTGCTCGGGTCGGCGCATCACATAAAAAAACCGCGTGGCATCATTGCCTACTTCTTCGCGCAGTTCGCGCAATGTAACAAACTCGCCCGACCGGGTAGACATCTGCATACGCTCGGTGCCGCGATACAGAATGGCAAACTGCACCAGTCGAAACTTTAATTGTTCAATGGGTTTTCCAAACGCCGCCAGGCTCGCCTTAACCCGCGCCATATAGCCATGATGATCGGCGCCGAATACATCAATAATCTGCGTAAAGCCGCGTTCAAATTTATCTAAATGATAGGCAATGTCCGAGGCAAAATAAGTGGTTAGCCCATCCGCTCGTTTCACGACCCGGTCTTTTTCATCACCGTAGTGGCTAGAACGAAACCACTGAGCGCCGTCTTTTTCGTAGAGCTCGCCGGCCGCCTCAAGGCGCTCCAGCGCATGATTGACTCCGCCCGTATCGACTAAAGCCTGCTCAGAGAACCAGCGATCGTAATGCACCCCAAAGGCGGCCAGGTCTTCTTCAATATCCCGCGTAATCGCCGCTACCGCGGCATTCAGTATCTCGCGATAGCGATCTGCACCCAGCAACGCCTGCGCTCGTGCGATCAGCGCATCAATGTATTGTTCTTTATCGCCGCCTTCGTTGGCATCGGCGGGCAGGTCAGCCAGCACATCGCTTGCCGCAACGCGAAAGCGCTCACCATGCGTCGCTTCAAGATTTTGCGCAATGGCATGGATATAGTCGCCTCGATAGGCGTTAACAGGAAAGGGCAGCGGCTCTCCGCGATGCTCAAGATAGCGAACCCAGACACTGGCCGTTAGGATGTGGATCTGACGCCCCGCATCGTTAACGTAATATTCCCGGTGTACCTCATGCCCCGCTGCCTCGAGCAGGTTAGCCAGGCTGCTGCCAAATGCCGCGCCGCGGCCATGCCCGACATGTAAAGGCCCGGTCGGATTGGCTGAAACAAACTCTAAAAGCACGCGGCTGCCCTTGCCATGATTGCTACGGCCAAATTCGGCACCTTGAACATGAATTTTCTCTATGACCAGCGCGGCTGCCTGTGCGGTCACAAAAAAGTTAATAAAACCAGGGCCTGCCACTTCGACCTTATCGACCAGCGGGCTGTCAGGAAGGTGAGCAACAATCGTCATCGCCAGTTCGCGTGGCGGTACTTTTGCCGTTTTAGCCAGCTGCATTGCCAGATTGCTGGCATAGTCACCATGACCGCTGCCACGGCCTCGCTCCACCTGTATCCCGTCGGGTGGAGTAAGGCTGATATCAGCGGCTTTGCAATGGTGCTCCAGCGCTTGAGCAAGCAGCGCGGCAAGATCTTCTTTCATGAATAACGGCAGTTTCCGGGTGCTAAGAAGTGCCCCATTATCCGTTTTCAAGCCGTTTATTCAACTGCTTACAGCGTATCTGCAGGATCCACGTCAATTGCCCACCGAACTTTGCGTGCCAAAGACAAGCGCGCCACGTCCGGCAGCCAACGTTCTAACAAGCTCTGCAGCTGACCGCGCTGATCGGCTTGAATAAATAATTGCATCCGATAACGATTGGCGCGGCGCTCCATCGGTGCCGGAAACGGACCCACAAGCTCAATAAACGGCGCGTTGGCAATCAGCGCTTTAGCAGTTTCTAAAAACGCATTGGCATCACCGCTTTGGGCAGACTCAGCGCGCAATAGCGCAAGCGCGCGGGCGGGCGGCAGCCCGGTGATTTCACGCTCGCTCAGTGCCGCATCAGCAAAAGCAGGATAGCCGCCATGTATGAGGGTTTGGAGCAGTGGGTGCTCCGGGTGATGGGTCTGAATAAGCACCTCGCCCGGGTTAACCTCGCGCCCGGCACGCCCGGCCACTTGAATAATCAATTGGGCAAGGCGCTCAGCTGAACGGAAATCAGCGCCAAACAGCCCCTGGTCGGCATCAATAATGCCCACTAATGTCACGTTTGGCAGATGATGCCCTTTTGCGAGCATTTGGGTGCCGAGCAGCAGCTGTGCATCGCCCTGTCGCGCCCTGGCCAGTGCCTGTTCAAAGCTTCCGCGCCGACGGGTGCTGTCACGATCAATGCGAATCGGTTCACTATCCGGCAGCGCGGCGGCCAGCGCTGCTTCTATTCGCTCGGTACCCAGACCCAGGGCACGCAGATCAACGCTGCTGCAGGTGGGGCAAACAGCGGGAATCGGCCGGTCCTGATCGCAGTGGTGGCAGAGCAGGCGGTTGCGACCCCGATGCCAAGTATAGCGGGCATCACAGGCTGAACATTCCGCAATCCACCCGCAGTCATGGCAAATCAAGACCGGGGCATAGCCGCGGCGGTTTAAGAAAAGCAGTACCTGGTTGCCCGCATTGAGGTGGGTTTTAATAGAATCGAGCAGGGCCGTGGATAACCCATCCTGCATATCGGCACCCCGCACATCGAGCAGCCTGAGGCTTGGCGGCTTTGCCGCGCCTGCTCGCTGGTCCAGGCGATAATGCTGATAGCGTTCTGCCCGTGCATTCGCAATGCTCTCTAAAGAGGGGGTGGCAGAGCCCAGCACAATGGGTATCTGCAACCGATGGGCACGCATCACAGCCAGATCGCGCGCTGAGTAGCGCAGGCCGTCCTGCTGCTTGAGCGAGGCATCATGCTCCTCATCAACAATGATCAGCCCGGGGCGGGGTAACGGTGTAAAAATGGCAGAGCGCGTGCCGATAATCACATCGGCCTGCCCCGCCTGTGCGGCCAGCCAGCCATTCAGTCGTTCCCCTTCCGGCAAACCGGAATGTAATACCGCGATATTGCCCTTAAGGCGCTGTCGAAAGCGATCGAGCAGCTGCGGCGTCAGGCCGATTTCCGGCACAATCACGAGCACCTGTTGATGGGCGCTTAAATGCGGTTGAATGGCGGTTAAGTAAACCTCTGTTTTACCGCTGCCTGTCACACCCTCAAGCAATAACGGGCGATGGTCATTGGCGTTTATAAGCGCCTCTGCAGCCTGCTTTTGCTCAGCATTCAGTTCAGGTGGCGGTTGCTCAGCCTGACCAAGAATTAATCCGTAGTCGGCTTGTTCACTTAGTGTGGCATCGCCGCGAGCCACTAATCGTTGTAGTGCACCCCGAGAATCACCCGCGCTGCCGAGTTCACTGGCACTTAAACGCCCGGTGGCTTGCAGGCGCTCAAGCAGTTCCGCCTGGCGTGGAGCACGCGCGGCTAAACTGGAGGGCAGAGTTGTTTTTCCCTGATCGGTAATCTGCCATTGACGTTGTGCGGAAGGGGTGGCGGGGAACCCCTGTCGCAGTCTAACGGGTAACGCGGTGGCCAGACATTCTCCGATTGGATGATGGTAATAACGTGCAGTCCACTCAATCAGCGCCAGCAGCTCGGGGTCAAGCACCGGGGTGTCATCCAGTCCCCTGATAATTGCGCGAAGGCGTGTCGGGTTAATGGCCGACTGTGTGACCTGTTGCACCACCACCCCTATTACGCGGCGTCTACCCAGCGGCACCTCAACACGTGCGCCGATCGGTGGGGCCGGTAGATCGGCCGGGAGCAGATAATCCAGTGGTTCTGGAAACGGCCCCGGAAGGGCGATACGTAAAATGGGCAAGCTCATGGGCATGATTGTTGGCTGCCGCGCGCTGTTGTGCAAGCTGCACAGATCATCGGGTTTGTTAGACTCACCCAATGACTGATCAGGACACAGTTTGGGATTTGATGCTGCAACTGTACGACGCAGAGGGTGTGCAGTCCGCCTGCCTGCAGTTACAGGATGAATTGGGTGTTGGCGTGAGCGCATTATTAACGGTCATGATTCTTGGATTTTCTGGTGAGCCACCGTTTACCGCGCCAGCCATGAAGCAGGCCCTTAAGCGAGCAACGGATTGGCAGCAGACGGTTATTGAGCCTTTGCGCGCGGTGCGCCGCGGGTTGCGTGAGGCATCACCCGCAGATCAATCCGAGGCGGTTGAGGCACTGAGAAAGGCGCTTTTAAGTCAGGAAATTGCGGCTGAAAAAATTCAGCAGGCACTGATTTGTCAGGACGCACCACAAGCGCAATTGCCTTGTCAGTCGCGCCCTGAATGCATGACAAACGCACACGCGAATGCACTGATATATCTTGCTCAGATCGGTCAGGCGGGCAATAAAAAAGCCGCTGAGCCATTGCTGCAGCGGCTGGTCGAGGCATTAGCCAAGATTTAGCGCATTTGGATGCCGCCGCCAGGGGCACCCCCGCCGCCCATGCCACCACCCATACCACCACCGGCAAGTTGATCGGGCGTCATAATGCGTGAGGCTTGTTCCCGCTGCATTTCGCGCAGCTGCTCCATCGTCTGCTCCAACGCTACGTTTGCCGCCGTCGGGAAGGCCTGAGCAGCTTCTTCCAGGCTGCCGGCCTCGAGCTCA
>JAGXLT010000093.1 GCA_018334525.1 Gammaproteobacteria bacterium | reverse complement strand
CCCGCGATAAATTGAACTGGTGGCCACGATAGCGGGCGTCACGCCCCGCAGATAAAATAGCGAAAACCCAAATGGTGGCGTTAAAAACGAGGCCTGCAGATTCATCGCAATTAACACCCCGAACCAAACAGGGTCGAGGCCAAAATTCAGTGCGATGGGCGTGATCAACGGCACGACAATAAACGTGATCTCTATAAAATCCAGGAAAAAACCCAGAATAAAAATCGTGAGCATCACGAAAAGAATGAAACTCAGCTCACCGCCCGGCAGACTGAGCAGAAAATCTTCAATAATCCACTTGCCGCCCATGGCGCTAAACACCGCCGCAAATACCGTTGCACCCACTAAAATAATGAACACCATCGTGGTCAGCCGTACCGTGGTGTCAGCCACCGCCAGCAGATTTTCACGATTTAATTTGCCATAGGCCAGCGCGAGTAACGTGGCGCCTAACGCGCCCATTGCACCGGCTTCTGTCGGCGTGGCAATACCAAAAAAGATTGTCCCCAATACTGCAGCCACGAGACCCAAGGGCGGAATCAGGCAACGAAATACCGCAAGTGCGAGGTGCTCCTGTGTTGCGCCGTCGCTCGGCGCCTGTAATGCCGGCGCCTGGTCTGGCTTTAACCAGGCAATCCAAATAATCCAAAGGATGTAACAGACGCCTAACAGCACGCCAGGGATCATGGCGCCTAAAAACAAATCACCCACATTCACCCCCATCTGATCACCTAAGATAATCAAGACAATGGAAGGCGGGATGATCTGCCCAAGGGTGCCACTGGCCGCAATGGTTCCCGTGGCTAATCGGTGGTCGTAATGATTCTTCAGCATAATCGGCAAAGCCAGTACACCCATGGTAACCACTGACGCGCCAACAACACCGGTTGCCGCGGCTAACAGCACCCCAACAATAACTACGGATATCGCCAATCCACCGCGCATGGGTCCGAATAAGCGCCCCATGGTTTGAAGCAGGTCTTCAGCAAGCCCTGAGCGCTGCAGCATGGTGCCCATAAAGACAAAGAATGGCACCGCCACTAATGTGTAATTATCCATAATCGAGCCATACACGCGCTGCGGCAGCACGTTAAGGCGGGCCAGCCGAAAGCTTGGCTCCCATGGCAGCGCTAGTCCCATTGAGGGTAACCAGTCACTCCCAATCAGAATAAATAGCAGAGAAGTCCCGGCCAGGCCGAATGCAACCGGATAGCCGCTGAGTAAAAACAGCAGCAGAACAGCAAACATCCCCAGTGGCAAAAACTCCATTATTGCCGCCCCTGACGAATCACTGCTGCGGCCTTTATAGCCTGGCTGATCCCTTGTAAAAGCAATAATGCAAAGCCAATAAGCAGGACCGTTTTAATCGGATACAAGGGAAGGCCGCCTGGATTCGGGCTCACCTCCAGCCGCTCCCAGGCCCTGAGCACGTAATTAAACGAGTACCCCAGCATGAGCAGACAAAACGGAATTAATAAAATCACTGAGCCCAGAAAATCGATCCAGGCTTTGGTATAGGCACTGAATTTGCTGTGCAGGACATCCACCCGAATATGGCCGTTTTCTAACAGCAGGTAAGCCCCACCCAGCAAAAATATTAAGTTAAAGGCCTGAATCTGTGCTTCTAAAAGACTATTAGAACTCAGCTGAATGCCAAACCGGGCACCCAGATAACGCCCAATCACGTTAACCACACCTAAGACCACTAACGCGAGGGCAACCCATCGTAGGCTCTGCCCCACATGCCAGCTGAATCGGTCAACGGCTCGGCTAAAAAAAACTAAATACTGCATTGCAAAATATTAACCAGCTGCGCTTGCGTCAACTGCACCGGATTCCCCCGCATTGAGGACGATTCTGCTGCCGCCTTTGCCACTGGAACAATGTGTTCCTCTGTTAATCCCATTTCCCCAAGCCGTGGCAGGCCCGACTGATCAATCCATGCGTCCAGCGCTGCGATTGCGGCGGGTATGGGCACCCCAAAAGCGTTCGCCAGCCAGTGCTTGACCTCGAGCAGCCGATCCGCTGCCTCTCCACTGGCCTGCAAACTGTTTTCCGTCAGCACAGCCGGTAATAAGCGGCCTGCTATCGCACCATGCGCCCCATGCATTACGCCCCCTAACGGGCCGGCAAGGCCGTGCACAGCACCCAGTCCCGCATTCGCTAACGCCACCCCACCACAATAACTACACCAGGCCATATCATCGCGCGCTGCCTGGGTTTCTTGCTGCATCAGGCTTTGCAGCGCGCCCAGGCCCACCGGTATTGCCGAGCGACAAAGCGCATCCGAAAAACGATTGGCACGACAGCTGACGTACGGTTCGATAACCTGACTAATGGCATCCAGTCCGCTGGCTAAAGTCACATCTGCCGGGCAGCCATCCGTTAAACTCGGGTCGATGACTGCTAACTGCGGCAGTAACCGTCGATCCCGCAAAGAGACTTTACGCTGCGCCGCCGGCACCCCAATCACCGCATTGGCTGTTGCCTCGGCGCCTGTCCCGGCGGTGGTAGGCAGCGCGATTAAAGGCAACGGAGTTGCTTCCAGCGTTTTTCCCTTTCCAACCACCTCAAGATAGTCCAGCAGCGGCCCAGATGCCGGCGCAAGCCCCGCAATGCCTTTTGCGCAGTCAATCACTGCCCCACCACCGATCGCCACCACTACTTCCGCCGAAAATGCCCGCGCAATTTTACTACCCTGCTCCACTAAGTCGAGCGTGGGTTCTTGCGCACAAGCAAATCGCTCAACCAATAAGTCTTGCTCGACCAGTGCATCGTATAACCACTCAATGCGCTGAAAAGACCCTCCATGGACTAAAAACACGCGCCGATCCCACCCCTTAATTTTATTTACCGACTTTCGTGCAGAACCCCGCCCCCAATGGGTTTGTGGCGATAAATTGAGCTGAAAAAAAGCTGCTTCCATTTGGTGCACCTAAAAAACGATTTGTTCAATATGGTGCAGATATGCCATAAAAGAAACCTCACAGAGGTGGAAATGCCCGTTACGGATAAGAAAAAGGGTAATGGCATGTTTATTGCTTGCAAATCTGTGGATACTTTCACCAACAGGGATATGTAAATTATGAAAAAGACACTTGCCTCTATTAGTCTCGCCGCGGCGGGTTTGCTTACCTTAGGTACGCAGGCCCAGGCGGCTACGTTAGCGGACGTTCAAAACGCCGGGGAACTGCGCTGTGGTGTTAGCACCGGCCTGCCCGGATTTTCTCAGCCTGACAGCGATGGCACCTGGCGCGGCATCGACGTCGATACCTGCCGAGCCGTTGCCGCTGCCGTTCTTGGTGATGCCAATGCCGTGGAGTTTGTGCCACTGACTGCTGCAGAGCGGTTTACTGCACTGCAGTCCGGCGAAATCGACATGCTCTCACGTAACACCACCTGGACGACGGTTCGTGATGCCTCGCTTGGCCTTAACTTCGCAGGCACCAACTATTACGACGGTCAGGGCTTTTTGGTGAAATCCGCGCTCGGCGTTGACAGTGCACTGCAACTCGATGGTGCATCTGTCTGCATTCAGGCTGGTACAACGACCGAGCTGAACCTGGCTGATTATTTCCGTGCCAACGGCATGAGCTATGAAGCCATCGTGTTTGATACCTCTGAGCAGTCTGTTTCTGGTTTTGATAACGACCGGTGCGACATTCTGACGTCAGATACCTCTCAGCTCGCTGCTTTGCGCACTCAGTTGGATGATCCATCAAGCGCTATGGTTCTGCCGGAAATTATTTCCAAGGAGCCGTTGGGACCGGTAGTTCGTCAGGGAGATGATGAGTGGTTCAACGTTGTGAAATGGGTTTTATTCCTGCAGATTAACGCCGAGGAATACGGCTTAACTATGGATAATGTCGACGACATGCTGTCGTCCGATAACCCGACCATCCAGCGTCTTGTTGGCACGGCTGGCGACATGGGCGACCTGCTGAACCTGCCTGCAGACTTTGGCTATCAGATCATTAGTCAGGTTGGCAACTACGCTGAGATGTTTGAACGCAATGTGGGTCCTAACACCCCCATCGGCCTTAGCCGTGGTGTGAATGCATTGTGGACAGATGGTGGCATTCTTTACGCACCACCGGTTCGCTAAGTAAGGGGAACCATTCGATACCCGGTGGCACGCGCTCTGCATCGACAATGTAGATCGTGCCACCGGCTTTTGTTGGGGATAGGATGAACATCGACCCGTCACTTCCACCAAAATCGAGTGTGAAGCCTTGGAATGACCCTCGGGTACGTTCTGCGGTATTCCAAATACTTGCGATCGCAGCGGTCGCATGGGTCGGTTATTCGCTTTTCCAAAACACGCTAACGAATATGGCCAGTCGTGGAATCAGCACTGGCTTTGGATTTTTAGACTCAACAGCCGGCTTCGGCATCGTTATGAGTCTGATTGAATATAACGAGTCAATGTCTTACGGGCGGACCTTTTTTGTCGGCCTTGCCAACACGTTACTCGTTTCAGGCCTAGGCATCATTTTCGCCACGATTGTCGGTTTTATCGTCGGCGTGCTTCGGCTTTCTAACAACTGGCTGATTGCGCGACTCGCGCTCGCCTACATTGAGATTTTTCGTAATATTCCCTTGCTGCTGCAGATTTTTTTCTGGTACTTCGCCGTACTCGGCACGCTACCTTCGCCCCGCCAGAGCATCAGCATCGGGGAGCTCGCCTTTCTTAATCTGCGCGGTATCGTCCTCCCTAAGCCAATCTTTGAGTCAGGTTCAGGCGGAATCGCAATTGCCCTACTCATTGCCATTATTATCAGTATTGCTGTGGCGCGCTGGGCCAAGCGTCGCCAAGCCGCAACCGGGCAGTTCTTCCCCGTCTTACCGTTATCCGCTGCGTTAATTATCGGCGCGCCACTTCTGACCTATTTC
>JAGXLT010000092.1 GCA_018334525.1 Gammaproteobacteria bacterium | reverse complement strand
ATTGAACGCTTTGCCCCGAGCCTGAGCGTGCTGCGCCTCCATGGCCCGCAACGCCACGCCCTGAAAGGCGCGGCAAGTAGTTGTGATGTGGTGCTGACCACTTATGGTCTTTTGGTCAGAGACATTGAGGTGCTGGCGCAGCGCCGCTGGCATTTGGTTGTGCTGGATGAAGCGCAGGCCGTTAAAAATCCGCGCGCACAGGCGGCGCGCGCCGTTCGCACACTGGTGGCGCAGCAGCGGCTCAGCTTAACGGGTACGCCGCTGGAAAATCATCTGGGCGAGCTATGGTCGCAGTTTGATTTTGTCGCGCCCGGATTGCTGGGCAATGCGGCGGCCTTTAAGCGTGTGTATCGTCGACCCATTGAACAAGGGCAGGATGAGCAGCGTTTGCAAAGCCTGCGTGAGCGAGTGGCTCCGTTTATTTTGCGGCGGACGAAACAGGCCATTGCCAGCGACTTGCCTGAGAAAACTGAAATGCCGCTGTATGCCGAGTTAATGGGGCGGCAGCGAGACTTATACGAGCAACTATTGGCGGGTCAGCAGCTGCGCGTGCGTGAGGCGTTGGCGGCAAGCGGGCGGCCGCAATCACGCATGGTGGTGTTGGATGCACTGCTGAAGTTACGCGAAGTCTGCTGTGATCCACGCTTAGTGTCGGGAGCCCAGACGCCGGAGTTGGGGCCGCTTGAATCGGCGAAGTTGGATATGCTGGTCGAGCTGGTTGATGAGCTGCGTCAGGCAGATCGGCGGTTGCTTATTTTTTCTCAATTCACGCGCATGCTCGAAATTATTGAGCAAGCGCTGGGGGAGCGCGGTCATCACTGGGTCAAGCTTACCGGTGCAACGCGCGATCGTGAGGCCGTGGTCGACCAGTTTCAGCATGGCGAAGTGCCCATCTTTTTAATCAGCCTTAAGGCAGGCGGCACCGGGTTAAATCTGACCGCGGCAGACACCGTGATTCATTACGACCCGTGGTGGAATCCCGCAGTCGCCCGTCAAGCCACCGATCGGGCGCACCGCATCGGCCAGCATAATCCGGTGTTTGTTTATCATTTGCTGACCCGCGGCACGGTTGAAGATCGAATGATGGATTTACAGGAAGAAAAGGCGGCGCTCAGTGCACGGCTGCTCGGCGATGGCGCGTTAAAAACTACCGATCCTTTGGATCCGGCCGTGGTGGAGTCTTTATTTGCGCCGCTGCCCGATCTGTCTTTTGACTGAATCGTCGCCATAATCGCCCATCAATCATCGCTAATCCGCTAAAAAGAATGCCCATGCCAATGAACGCATTAGGGCCCAGTCTTTCTCCTAAAAATAACGCCCCTAAGCTGATCGCCGATACAGGCACTAAAAAGGTGACCAGAGAAATATTGGTTGCCCCGGCTGACGCCAGTAGACGGAAATACAAAAGGTAAGCAAATGCAGTGCAAATTGTGGCAAGCCCAATCAGCGATGCCCACCCGAAAAAGCCCGGGCTGACCGTCCAGGGCTGCTCCACGATCAAAGCCACGGGCAGCAGCCAGACAGTGGCAGCGCTGAGCATGTAGGCCGCATTCACTAGCGGCGTGGTGCCGCCGAACCGGCGGCCATAATGCACGGCAAAGCCATAGCACAGTGTGGCTGCCAGCACAGAGAGTTGCCCCAGACTGAAGGGATCAAGTCGTTTAAGCAGATCAGGCCCGATCAGCACCGTAACCCCGGCAAAACCGAGCAGAATGCCAATCACCTTCGGCGCGGTGAACCGCTCACCACTGCGAATCAGTAAGCCAACCAGAACTGCCCAGATGGGAGTCATGGCATTAATGATAGAGGCCAGCCCGCTGGGAATTTGGGTTTGCCCCCAAACAATAAAAGAAAACGGCAGTGCATTGCTGATTGCACCCAGCAATAAATACCGACGTGCAATGACTCCTGAGAAAGGCAGAACGCTACCGCGAAGCCGGGCAATGATTAGCAGAATAACCGCAGCAAGGCCGACCCGGGTCAGCACCACCGTAAACGGCGGCACGCTGGCCAGCGCAACCTCAGCAAAGAAAAAGGATCCACCCCAAACGCCGGAGAGCAGCAGTAGTAGTGTCCAGTCGCGTGCGTTCATTAAAGCGCGACTTCAGTCGCCGCGCCAACGCTCGGGGTGTTTATCTTGAGCCGCCAGTAACTTTGGCAGGATTACCGTCTGGCAATAGGGCTGATTGGGTTCACCGTTGTAATAATCCTGATGATACGGCTCAGCAGGGTAGAAAACGCTTAAGGGGGTCACCTCAGTCACAATGGGATTAGTAAACGCCCCTTCTCGGGTTAAGCGTTCAATTACCGCATTGGCGCTGGCGCGCTGGTCTTCTGTTTCCCACAGAATAATAGAGCGATATTGGGTGCCAACATCCGCGCCCTGTCGATTCGGCGTTGTCGGGTTGTGGATGGTAAAAAACACCTCAAGCAGAGACTCAAAATCAATAATTAGCGGATCAAACTCGATGCGTACCACTTCGGCATGTCCGGTGGTGCCGCTGCAAACGCTGCGGTAATCTGGATCAACGGTTTCGCCACCGGCATAGCCAGAGGTAACCGCGGTTACGCCATGCAGTCTTTGAAAGACCGCTTCAAGACACCAAAAGCAGCCACCACCTAGGGTTGCGGTTGTCATGCTTCATCCTCCACGGGGTTGGAGAAGGCTTTGGTATAGCCAGATAGATGCGCTTCGTGATCGTGCCGTAAGGCCCAATCCACGGTGGGAAATGCCAGCTCATCCCACGGCAGCTCATCGTAATGGAAAAGTTTAACTTCCTGCGATTCCGGCCCGGCGGATACCTCATCCTGTGTCAATGTGGCACGATAGATAAGTTGGACCTGATGGATGCGGGCAAGACTATAAATAGCCAGCAGGCCGGTGAGCTCTAGGCGGGCACGTGCCTCTTCCCAGGCTTCGCGCATCGCACCATGCTCAGCGGTTTCGTTAAGCTCCATATACCCGGCAGGTAGGGTCCAATAGCCAATACGCGGTGGAATGGCGCGCCGGCAGAGCAGAATGCGCTCGTCACTGGCGCGGGCCACCACACCCACCACGATGCGTGGGTTTTCGTACGCAACGTAGCCACAATCCGGACAAGTCAGGCGCTCTCGATCATCGCCGTTAGGGATGCGATAAAGTCGGGGCCCCGCGTTAGGATCAATTGGGTTACTCATGCTCTGAGAGGATAGCAGAGCACACGATGGAATGCTGAGGAGTATCGGCTGTGAGCGAGATCATTTTCGAGTCTTTAACCCGATGGTACGGAGAGCAACCTCGCCGACGGGTGCTTGATGGGGTATCCGGAAAAATCACTAACGGGCAATTTGTGGTGGTGATTGGTCGCAGCGGATCGGGTAAGTCCACATTGCTCAATTTATTGGGCGGCCTGGATGCACCCAATCAGGGAACGGTGCAGGTGGACGGTGTTGACCTTGCGAGCATGTCTGATAACGCGCTGACCACGTTGCGGCGGCGTCGTATGGGGTTTGTGTTTCAGGCCTATAACCTGATTCCAACGCTGAGTGTGGCCGATAACCTGCGCCTGCCACTGCAACTAAACGGCATTGCCGAGGGCAATAAAATTGCCGACTGGCTGGCACGGGTGGGCTTGCAGGGGCGAGAACGTGACTGGCCGGATCAGCTCTCGGGTGGTGAGCAGCAGCGGGTAGCGATTGCGCGGGCGCTGATTCATGAGCCGGCCTACATTTTTGCTGATGAGCCAACGGGCAATCTGGACCTGGCAAATGCCGAGCGGATTGTGCAGTTGCTTGATTCGCTGTGCCGCTCCGCTGGCCGCACCCTTGTGATGGTGACGCATGCGCCTGAGGTCGTAGGGTTAGCGGATCAGCTACTGACCATACGCGATGGTCGTTTGGTAGACGCTGAGGGCCATTGATGATGCTGCCGGTGCTCTACCGAATGGGCTTTTCTGATCTGCGCCGCCATCCGGTGCAGACCGTGCTGGCGATGGTGGGCGTTGCCATTGCGGTAGCGGTGGTTGTGGCGGTGGATTTAGCCAATCACTCCGCGCGAGAGGCAATGCGTTTGTCTTTGGAATCCGTTGCCGGGCGTGCCACACATCAGGTGGTAGGCGGTCCGAATGGCATTGATGAACAAATTTATACCGAGCTGCGCACCACACTGGGCCTGCAACAGGCAGCACCGGTCCTTGAAGGCGGTGTGCTTCTGTCTGAGCCTGAGCGTCGGTCATTAACGCTGCTGGGTCTGGATGCCTTTGCTGAAGGGCCGTTTCAGCGGCCCATTGGCAGTGGCGATACGCTTGGCGATGCCTTTAATGCGCTTTTATTGCGTGATGATGCGGTAGCGCTGGGTCAGGTTGAGGCCGACCGCCTCGGGGTGGCTGTGGGCGAATCAATCACCATTCTGGCATCAGGCCAGCCACAAACGGTGGAGGTGGTTGCCGTGGTGGCAGATCCTGATGATCAGGCGCGCGGCTTAATTGTGGCTGATATGGCAGCGGCGCAGCATGTGTTGCAGCGCGCCGGCAGGCTCAGCCGTATTGATTTAATTCTGACGCCTGATCAGGTGGACTCGGTCGAGGCATTGCTGGCACAGCATGCGGCGCGTTTAGTCCTGGCGGGCGCCAGTGCCAATGCCGTAGTTGAAATGAGTCGTGCTTTTCATACGAATCTGACCGCACTTTCACTGCTTGCCGTGGTGGTGGGCGCCTTTTTGGTCTTTAACACGCTGGCGTTTATTGCGGTGCGCCGCCGGGCAACCATCGGTGTATTGCGTGCGATAGGGGTCACGCGGCAACAAATTTTGCGGCAGGTGCTGGTGGATGCCCTATTGATGGGTGCCGTGGGTACGCTGCTGGGGCTTGGCCTGGGTTACTTGCTGGCGCACGGCCTGGTCGGGCTGGTGCTGCAAACCGTGGGTGATTTGTACTTCGCCCAAACCGCGGGA
>JAGXLT010000091.1 GCA_018334525.1 Gammaproteobacteria bacterium | reverse complement strand
ACCAACGCGCTGGAAGCCGAACATTGAGTAATAGGCATAAAACGGAATCATCTCTACGCCATGATTGGCATACGCGGTAGCGGCAGCAATCCAGCTGGACATCGCGCCTGCCTCGTTAATGCCTTCCTGCAGAATCTGACCTTTTTGGTCTTCGCGGTAGTACATGAGCTGATCAGCATCCTGCGGCTCATAGAGCTGACCCTTGGGCGCATAAATGCCAATTTGTCGAAACAGCCCTTCCATACCGAAGGTACGCGCCTCATCAGGCACGATCGGCACTAAGCGCGGCGCCAGTGTTTTATCACGGGCAATCACGGAGAGGGCCCGCACATACGCCATCGTTGTCGACATTTCGCGATCGCCGCTGTCTTTTAACAGCACATCGAACGCGGAAAGTTCCGGTGCCTTCAGGGGCTCCGCGGTAATGTTGCGTGCTGGCAGATGACCGCCAAGTTCGGTGCGACGCTCTTTAAGATATTTAATCTCGGGCGAGTCTTCAGGCGGCCGATAAAACGGCGCATCAGCCACTTTTTCATCCGGCACGGGAATTTGAAAACGATCCCGGAAATCTTTAAGTGCCTGTTCGGCCATTTTCTTTTGTTGATGGGTGATGTTCTGGCCTTCGCCGGCTTCGCCCATGCCGTAACCTTTCACGGTTTTAGCAAGAATAACGGTGGGTTGGCCGGTATGTTCAGTGGCCGTTTTATACGCGTTGTAAACCTTGGAAGGATCGTGCCCTCCGCGGTTCAGGCGGTAGATGTCATCATCCGAGAGGTTCGCAACCATCTCTTTGAGCTCAGGATATTTCCCGAAAAAGTGCTCTCGCGTGTAGGCTCCGCCTTTCGCTTTAAAGTTCTGGTATTCGCCATCCACCGCTTCTTCCATACGCTGCCGCAGCAGCCCGGCATCATCGCGCGAAAGCAGCTTATCCCAGGCAGAGCCCCAAATAACTTTAAGGACATTCCAGCCCGCGCCGCGGAACTCGCCCTCAAGCTCCTGAATGATTTTGCCATTGCCGCGTACAGGACCATCGAGGCGTTGCAGGTTGCAGTTGACCACGAAGATCAGGTTGTCGAGCTCTTCACGAGCGGCCACGCCAATGGCACCCAGGCTTTCGGGCTCGTCCATTTCTCCATCACCGCAAAAGACCCAGACCTTGCGATTGCTGGTATCAACAATGCCGCGGTTATGCAGATACTTTAAAAACCGCGCCTGGTAAACGCCCATAATGGGGCCTAAGCCCATCGACACCGTGGGCAGCTGCCAGAAGTCAGGCATCAGCCAGGGGTGAGGGTAGGACGATAAGGGTTTGCCGGTTTTGGCAAGATCGGCGCGGAAATTGTGTAAGTCTTCTTCGTTCAGCCGGCCTTCTAAAAACGCGCGTGCATAAATGCCCGGCGCGGAATGGCCCTGAATGAAGATTAAATCACCGCCATGATCATCGGTGGCGGCATGCCAGAAGTGGTTAAAGCCGACTTCGTAAAGCGTAGCGGATGAGGCAAATGAGGCAATATGCCCGCCGATTCCATCACGATCACGGTTCGCCTGCACCACCATGGCCATTGCATTCCAGCGAATGATCGAGCGAATGCGCTTTTCTAATGCACCGTCACCGGGCATGGGCGCTTCGAGGTGTGTCGGGATCGTGTTCTGGTAGGCGGTGGTGGCCTTAAAGGGGAGTTGGCCGCCACTGCGTCGGGCCGCATCAACCAAGCGTTCCAGCAGAAACTGTGCGCGTTCCGGCCCGTCATATTCAAGAACAGACTGAATGGCTTCGAGCCACTCCCGAGTCTCTTGCGGATCCGGGTCGCCCGGTGTTGGCATCGGCTTGATTATTGCTGCCATTGATTACCTCTTTTTTACTATCCCGCCTTATCAGATTAACGCCCCCATTTACTTCTGGCTAGCGCTTAAAGTGACGTAGGCTATTGTTGCACTGCGGAAAAATCCACACTGAGCATTCGGCCAAAGTACCCGAGTCCGGGAGCGATGTAACCCCATTATTTTAGACTATGAGGAACAAATGATGTGCTGGTGGTCAGTGCGGCAGGGTTAAACCCACGGCTGTGGAACGAGATAATCATTCGTGAGTTCGGCCTCTGCCGAGCCCGGTTCTGCCGTGTATCCGTACTCCCAGCGCGCCAGTGGCGGCATAGACATCAGGATGGATTCGGTGCGCCCCCCTGATTGAATGCCAAACCGGGTGCCCCGGTCGTAAAGCAGGTTAAATTCGACGTAGCGCCCGCGGCGATAGAGTTGAAATGCCCGCTCACGTTCGCCATAGGGTGTTGCCTGGCGGGCATGAACGATCGGCAGATAAGCGGGCAGATAGGCATCGCCCACCGCCTGCATTAATCCGAAGGCGGCATTAAAGCCGCCCTCATCATAGTCATCAAAAAATAACCCCCCGATACCACGGGCTTCTTTGCGATGCGGCAGATAAAAGTAATCGTCGCACCATTTTTTAAAGCGTGGATAAAGCGTTTCACCAAACGGCGTTACCGCATCTTTGGCAACTTGGTGCCAATGTTGGCAGTCCGCTTTAAACGGATAAAAAGGCGTTAAGTCAAAGCCACCGCCGAACCACCAGATCGGTGGTGCATTCGGTGCATCGGCCACGAAAAAGCGCACATTGGCATGCGAAGTGGGCACATAGGGATTGCGGGGATGTATGACTAACGATACTCCGAGTGCCTGAAACGATCGGCCTGCGAGTTCAGGACGGCGCTCAGTAGCTGTGGCTGGCAGATGATCGCCATGCACATGTGAGAAGTTAACGCCGGCTTGTTCAAAGACCTTCCCTTCAGTGAGCACTCGGCTTTGTCCACCGCCCCCCTGGGACCGCTCCCAACGGTCTTCATGAAAATGCTGCTCGGGTTCTAAATCAGCCAGCCCCTCGCAGATGCGTGTCTGTAAATCGAGCAGGTAATTTTTAACAGCGGCCGTATTAACGAATTCGCTCATTGAATGACCTCGGCAAAGAAATCGCTCAGGGGCGTAAAGTCATGGGTGGGTGCCAGACTACCATCGCGCTCAATACCGGCCAGGCCCCGGGCGCGTAATGACCGGTAAATTGATGCGATACCTTCATCATTCCAGCGCTGCAGGTTGTCCAGTAAATAGCGTGCGTAGCGCTCGAGCGCCTCGCCGGGGTTGGTTTCCGCCGCCCCATCGGCAACTAAAGAGGCGTACTCCCAGGCTTCAACCGGCGGTACAACATTCAGCTGAGCGGTAATGATGAGTGCATCGGCAGACGCTTTGTGCAGGCTGATACCGCCCACTTTGTGCCCGTTCACTAAAACATCGTTAGGCCAGGCAAAATCCAGCCCGGTCATCGGTGGCAGCAGCTCAGCTACCGCCGTGCCCAGTGCCAGCAGAGCAACCGGGCCGATCTCAGGCCAGCTTGCCGGCGGGAAATCGGGGCGCAGTAAGACCGCGCAATACAGCCCGCCAAACGGTGATGCCCATGGCCCATGCTGGCCTTTAGCGTCTGTCTGTTCACCGGCCCAAATCAGCGTGCCTTCTTCTGCGTCTTGAGCAGCCCGGCGCTGTAGCTCGGCGGATACGCTATCAACCGTGTCTAAATACACCGCATCAAAAACCGGCGGCAGTGAGATATTCATGGGTCAGTTCCTTTTACCGCCTTGCGTAAACCGTCGAGATGGCGGCGGAGTTTTTGTAAACGGGGGGACAAAATACGGGTTGTTCCCGCCGCTTTGTCATAGGCCGCTTCAAGCAGTGCGACTCCTTCGCTGGCGCGACCTTGAGTGCGGAGCAATGCGGCAAGCCGGCACAGGCTATCAATATGCAGGGTGCTGTCTACGCCCATTATGCGCTCCAGTCTCTGCACTGCTTCACGCAGCATGGGCTCGGCCTGCTGGCTGCGGCCGGCATCGGCATGCAGGCCGCCAAGTTCGGCAGCGGTCATTGCCGTGTTGGGGTGTTCATCCCCATACAATGCACGCCAGCGCTGCAGGTTTTCCTCGTACAACGGCTCAGCCTCGTCCAGACGGCCATTTTCGCGAAGTAAGTCGGCCAGGTTGTTGATGCTGGTCGCGGTAGCGGGATGTTCATTGCCCACCACGGCCTGCCAGATGGCAATGGCTTCCCGGTATAGGGTCTCTGCCTCTTCTCGCTGCCCGGTCACATCAAGGATACCTGCTAAATTATGCAGGCTGGTTGCCGTTTCGGCATGTTCGCGCCCTAGCGCCTGGGTTCTGATTTCTACGGCCTGTCGGAAGCAGCGCGCGGCCTCGTTAAACTGCTCCTGTGCATCCAACACTGTGCCTAAGTTATGAATGGCCGCGGCGGTGGCCGGATGCCCCGGGCCGAATAGGGTTTGTGTGACGTTGAGTGCCTGGCGATAACGCGCTTCGGCACCGGCATAATCCTGTCCTGCGTAGAGCAGGCTGGCAAGATTATCGAGCGCCACCGCCAGTGCCGGGCTGGGCCCGCTACTGGCGGCTTCAGCCAGTTTGACCGCCCGCTCAAACGGTCCGCGTGCCCGCTCGAGATGATTGGCTGCACGTTGTGCTGCGCCAAGGTTGCCGAGCAGCGGAATCAGAGCAGGATGCTCCCTACCCAGACTCGCCTCGCGCGTGGCAAGCAGCGCGGAGTATTCGGCAATTGCCTGCCCAAGCTGATTCGCGGCCTCCAGGGCGGCGGCAAGGGCATGGCGCGTTGATCGGCTATCGGGATGATCATCGCCCAGCGCTTGTTGGCGAACACTAAGCGCTTGCCGCAGCAACGCAGCGGCTTGCTCGGGCTTCGATTCCACCAGGTCGACAGCGGCATAGTGATGCGCGGCACGAGCACCGGCCAGGGTATCGGGCGCAATGCGGGCAAGGTGTGTGTGCGCCGCTAGCCGCACACTAGCCGCCGCGTCTGGCGCGTCGAGCTGATCAAGAATGCGCGCGGCGTTGGTATGGGCCATAGCGAGTTGATCGGC
>JAGXLT010000090.1 GCA_018334525.1 Gammaproteobacteria bacterium | reverse complement strand
CATGATTCTGTTGGGCACTTTTCTTGGATTGTTAGCGATCGGGACGCCTATTTTTGCGTCTTTAGGCGTGGCAAGTCTGCTAAGTATGGTGTTATTGGGCGGTTTTGACTCACTGCTCAGCGTACCTTCAATCCTGTTTCGGGGAATGTCGAGTTACTCTCTTATCGCGATACCGCTATTTATTCTAATGGGAGAAGTTGTTGCCCGAACCACGCTGGGTGGAAGGCTCTTTACGTTGTTTCAGCTCTGGTTTAATCGTATTCCCGGCAGCTTGGCGATGGCCAGTGTTGGCAGTGCAACAGTCTTCGGGGCAATGAGTGGCGTAAGCGTAGCCGGTGCGGCAACGATTGGTCGGTTTGCAATTCCTGAGATGCTCAAGCGGCATTATTCTCCCGGATTGGCTGGCGGTTCTGTGGCTGCTGCGGGCGCCTTAGCGCTACTAATTCCGCCGAGTATCGGCCTGATTTTATATGCAGAAATGGCGAAGCAATCGGTTGGCCGATTGTTTATGGCAGCCGCCGGACCCGGTTTGCTCGTGGCGTCGTTAATGGTCCTTTACGTGTTTCTGGTCGCAATATTTCGCCCAAGCAGCGCGCCGAGAGGGGAGGCTGAAGTCGTCACATGGCAGATGCGATTGCGTGCGCTAAAGGATGTCTGGGCCGCCATTGCATTAGTGATAGCCGTACTCGGATCAATCTATACCGGGGTCGCTACGCCGACAGAGGCTGCAGGTATTGGCGCATTTGGCGCTTTTGTCGTCGCCGCGCTTTATCGGCAGCTAACGCTACGCCTGATTTACGATATTTTTCATTCTACGGTGGTCACCAGTGGCATGCTGTTATTGATTCTGGCAGCGGCGTTGTTATTTGGTTGGGTGGTCACGCGTTTAATGGTCCCACAGTCATTAGTGATGCTGATTGCCACGTTGAATTATCCGGACTGGGCAATCATCGCGCTGGTGCTGGCGTTTTTGATTGTTGTGGGTATGTTCCTGGATATTGTTTCGATTATCCTTATCACTACACCAATCGTATTGCCGGTTGTGGAAGCGCTAGGCATGAGCCCCATTCTGTTTGGCGTCATTATGATCATTGCATGCGAAATGGCGGTGATTACGCCACCAATTGGCCTGAATTTGTATGTCATTAAGGGCATTGCACCGCAATTATCGATGAACGATATCATTCGTGGCGCTTTGCCGTTCGTTGGGGTAGAGGCCCTGGCAATTGTTATCCTGCTGATCTTTCCACAAATTGCCTTGTGGCTGCCCAGTGTTTTTTGGTAAGTACGAGCTACCCCGGGATGACGTCTAACAGAGTCAGCCAGAAATACTGTAGTGGAAAGGCAAGTAGAAACGAGAGTGCACTGTGAATAAGAAGGATTTTTGTGACAGTGGCAACTGAAATACCTGCAAGCTGCGCACCGATTAGAACAGGCGGTAGTTGGTAGGGCAGTAAACTGGTTGAATAGCCAACGACGATAGTGGCTGCAATCGCATCGGTACTCCAATCAATTTGTGCGGCAAGTTCCGGGGCTAGCGGCATGAGGATGGCAGGCACGCCAGGTGCCGTGGTTAAAATGCTTAGCAACGTACCGGCTGCGGCAAGCAGGGCGAAATTCCAACCATCTGCATCAGCGACAAAAGGCAACATGGGAAGGCTGCGGTTGAGCAGCGTCTCTGCCAATCCGGTATTACGAATCATCGCGCCGAGACCTAAGATGGCCGCGACAAAAAGCAAGGGTTGTATGTCGATCTTGGCGAGTGGTTTTTCAGGGACCAAGCCAATGCCTGGAATGAGACAGTAACAACCTGCTGCGAGTGCAATCCAGGCAGGGGAGATGCCGTGGTATCCATCGGTCATCCAAAAAAGTAAAGCGATGAGTAATACGCCTGCTAAGTGCCATTGCATACGCTTTGGCTCGTCTTTTTTGATCATGTCCGGACAATCAGATTGCGATGTCGGCTGATCAGGTAGAAGCCAAATCAACAGGCCGGTGAGCAAAATAACTCGAAAAAGCCCGAGTACCGGGAGATTCCACAGTAGGTAAGTAAAGTAGGAAACATCCGTATTCAGGATGGTCTCGAGACTGCCTAACCAGACGGCATTGGGAACATTTGCCGGCAGAATGCCGATGGAGAAAACCTGAGTGCCGAGAATTGCGCCGAGTGCAATGGCAACCCGGCCATTTCGCCCCGCATCGAATCCGACGCGATCGGCCACTGCAAGAGCGATGGGCACAAGTAGTACAACCCGCCCGATTGAGCCCGGCATGAAAAAGGCAAATAGACCGCCCACGGTTACTGCGCCGGCGATAAGCTGCGCATAGCCACTCGGCATAACTCGCACGAGCGACCGGGCAACCTGCTCACCTAAGCCCGTATGGCGAATTGCCAGGCCTAAAATGAGACCACCAAAGATAATCCAAAAGGCTGCCGAGCTGAATCCTGAAAAAATGACAGGGGCGGGTGCAATCACAAATAGCATGGCGAGCAGGAAAAACAATAAGCTCGTCAGTGCTTCGGCAACAAGACCGGTCGCGTATAGCGCGATAGTGATTAGACTCAGCGCAGCGGCGGCAGAGGCCTGAGCTGAAAGCCATGCAGGGGAGTGAATCAGTAACAGGCTGGCAAACGCGGTCGCAATACCAACAACTGCAGCAGGAAATTTAGCCATTACAGGCGTGCGCGGGGCACATGCCGCAAATGACTGCCAATCACGCCACCTGGCAGCGCGGCGATGGTATCAGCCACATCCAGTAAGCGATGGAGATCAATGCCTGTCGGGATACCTGATTCCTCAAATGCAAAAACGAGATCTTCTGTTGCTGTATTGCCCGTTGCTCCGGGGGCAAACGGGCATCCACCAAGGCCTGCAGCGGCCGTGTCGAAAACCCTGATGCCTGCAGCATAGGCAGCAAGTGCATTAGCCACCCCCAGGCCATAGGTATCGTGGCCGTGAAAAGCCCACGTTGTGTTTTGATCACGATAGGTTTCAAGCAGTGCTGCAGAGAGCTCACCAACCTGACGAGGATTTGCTCGGCCGGTCGTATCGCAAAGGGCAATTTCGGCCTGAGGTACCTGCGCCTGAATAAACGCAATTAAATCCATTACTCGGTGTGTAGGCTGCCTGCCTTCAAAAGGGCAATCAAAGGTGGTAGCCAGGTTAACGCGAAGCCGCCAATCAATCGGCGTGCTATGAAGATAATCAACAAGGCGGATGAGTTCATCCATGGAGGTTTGCACACTGCGTCGCACGTTATTTTGGTTATGCGATTCAGAGGCGGAAAATACATAACCAAACTCCGTGAATCCACTGTTGATTGCCAATTCTATTCCGCGTTGGTTTGGCACGAGCACCATGTAGCGCACATTTTCTTTTGGCTGAAGCGCTGCGGCGATGTCGGCCATATCCCGCATCTGTGGAATTGCCTTCGGACTAACAAATGCCCCAGCCTCTATGCGACGGCAGCCACTATCTGCCAGCGCGTGGATGATATCGACTTTCGTTTTCGTAGCCAGCGGTGTGCGGATGGACTGGAATCCATCACGAGGGGCCACCTCAACAATTTCTATCATGGTGTTCCTTTTAACTAAATAACACCTTCGGTGCGCAGCGTATTAATGCCTTGGGCGTCCAGATCAGTCCATTCTTTCAGGATTAAGTCGGTATGTTCACCCAGTGCCGGACCCGTATGCTCAACTTTTCCAGGCGAGCGCGAAAGCTGCGGAAAGACGTTCTGCATCGGCATTTTGCCCAGCTGAGGGTCATCCAGCCACACGACTGATTCACGCGCTTGAATGTGTTCATCCGCCAGCATTTCAGGCGCCCGATACACATGCCCTGCGGGGACACCGGCGGCAACCATGGCCTCGACTACAGCGTCAGCGCTGTTTTGCTGAGTCCATTCCGCAATTGTGTTATCCAGAATCTCCTGGTGGCGCCCGCGAGATTGATGATTGCTAAAGCGTTCATCTTCAGCAAGCTCAGGTTTCCCAACCGCCTCGCAAAGGCGGCGAAATACCGTGTCCTGATTCGCGCCAATGATCACATCTCTACCGTCCGCGCAGGGGTAGGCGTTAGAGGGAGCAATACCATCAAGTCGGCTTCCTGAACGCTCGCGGATGCGGCCGGTTTTTTCATACTCCGGAATCAGGCTCTCCATTACAGTCATGACTGATTCGTAAATTGCACTATCAATCATTTGTCCCCGCCCGCTTTGGTTGCGTTCATGCATTGCCATCATGGCGCCCATGGCTCCATGCATGCCGGCAAGTGTGTCTCCAATTGAGATACCCATACGAACGGGTGGTCGATCAGGGTGACCGGCAATGTAGCGCATACCGCCCATTGCCTCACAGACTGATGCGTAACCGGCTCTTGATGCATAGGGGCCTGTCTGACCAAAGCCGGTAATACGAACCATAATAAGTTTTGGGTTAATTTCTTGTAGCGCTTCCCATCCAAGTCCCCAACGCTCCATGGTACCGGGTCGGAAGTTTTCGATCAGAATGTCAGCCTTAGCGGCAAGTTGCTTTGCTACGGCTTGTCCTTCTGATTTGCGCAGATCCAGAGTGATGGATTTTTTATTTCTCGCGATTACAGGCCACCACACGGTATTGCCATTTTCATCAGTGCTTCCCCATTGGCGCATAGGATCTCCCTTGCCAGGCGGTTCCACCTTGACAACAGTTGCACCAAAATCCGCGAGGTACTGTCCGCAAAATGGTCCGGCAATTAATTGACCGAGCTCGAGCACTCGCACCCCCTCTAATGGCCCCATCGGTTATGCGCCTCCTTCACTGATGCGATTAATGACACCACCAACCCTGAGTAGCTCACGCTGCCTGGGGGTCAGTTCATGGGTTAATTCGATCGGGCTGCCGTCCACGCTGCCCTGCAGTACGCTACCATTCGCGAGCTGTTCATGAACCCGGTCTATGGTCAGTTCAGAACCGACACTCAGTAATTGT
>JAGXLT010000089.1 GCA_018334525.1 Gammaproteobacteria bacterium | reverse complement strand
GTGTGCTCTTCCGATCTGGGACGTGGCGGGCATTGTTTGTTCATGGTGGTCTTAAACCCGGGCAAACAGTGCTTACACTGGGTACGGGAGGTGTGTCTATCTATGCGCTGCAGCTGGCTGTTGCTGCGGGAGCCCGAGTGATTTGCACTTCTTCCAGCGATGCTAAACTAGAGCGCCTCAAAGCGCTTGGCGCGCATGCCGTGATTAACTACCGTTCAGAGCCGAAGTGGGGCAAGCGCGTGCGTGAGCTGACCGACGGCCGTGGTGTTGATCACGTTATCGAAGTAGGTGGTCCAGGTACGATTGAGCAGTCGATGCTGTCAACGGCCGTTGGTGGGCATATCGCGTTAATTGGAGTTCTGACCGGTATACAGGGGGACTTTCCATTGCGATTTGCGCTAATGCGGCAGCAGCGGTTACAGGGTGTGTTAGTTGGCAGCCGTCGCGACCAGCAAGACTTCGTGACCGCACTTGAGAGTACGGATATTCGGCCGGTGCTTGATCGTCATTTCCCCTTGGAATCACTCGTCGATGCCTTCCGTTATGAAGAAAGCGGTGAGCATTTTGGCAAAATCTGCGTCGATATAGCGCCTGAGGCAGCTTGAGGCAGCCTGAGGCAAATACCTAGCCGCGGCCAAGGTAAGGCATTTTTGTTGCCATAACGGTCATAAACTGGACGTTGGCATCAAGGGGCAAGGTCGCCATATAACGCACGGCATCGGCAACATGGGCAACGTCCATAATTGGCTCTTTCATCACGCTGCCATCCGGTTGCGCGATGCCGTTTTTGATGCCGGCGGCCAGCGGCGTATCGGCGTTTCCGATATCGATCTGCCCGCAGGCAATATTGTGTGCCCGACCATCCAGTGACAGGGATTTTGTCAGCCCCGTCATGGCGTGTTTTGAGGTGGTGTAAGCCACCGACCCAACGCGGGGGGCATGAGCTGAGATAGAGCCATTATTGATGATGCGTCCACCGCCGGGCGTTTGTTCACGCATTAGCTGAAAAGCACCACGCGCCATCAAAAAAGCGCCATCAAGATTAACCTGCAGCACGCGCCGCCAATCCTCCCAAGACACATCACCCACTTCCGTCGAGGCCATAAATGCCCCGGCATTATTGAATAAAACATCCAGCCTACCGTGGGTGTCTCGTATTGCTTGGTAAATTTGCTCGACTGACGCCGGGTCGCCGACATCGCCGGTCAGAACAGTGGCCTGTGCGGGCCACTGCGCAGCAATTGTCTCTAGCGGTTCGCGGCGACGCGCCATTAAAACGACCTGGAAGCCTGCATCTAGCAGGTTTTCTGCGACCGCTTTCCCGATTCCCTGGCTTGCTCCCGTTACCAGAGCAACTAGCTGATCTGTTTTATCCATCTCGTGTTATCCCTATTGCTGTGTTTCACCAGCACCACGTGCCCTTGACTCCGGCGTTGATTCAACCAGCTTTACCGCCGCAAGCGCTTGTAGTTTGCTCCAGAGATCCGCATCAACGTCTACACCCTGATCCCATGCCAATCGGCTGCGCGCAGCAAGCTCATTCGGTGTAATTTCTTCCAGCAATTCAAAGCTATCTGCCGCTGCGCCCTGCGTGGGCATTAGCGCAAAATCGCGCGTTGCGATTAGCGTGAGTGTATGTATGTCGGCCATTTGCTCGCCGCCACCGTCGGCTCGATATCGGCGAATCGTCGGCAAAGTCGGATGCCCGGTCGCCGTCGCTACATTTTGAATGGCGCGTCGCGGTTCACCCACGCACCACATTGCGGTCATATGATAACCGCGTCTGGCGCAGCGTGCGAGGTAGCCAAGAATGAAGCCTCTATCACGACAGCCGGATAAGCGCACAACTCCAAGTCCATCCGCCAATGCACGCGTGCAAGCCATATCAGCCGCCAGGCTGCCGCCCTGCAGTAATGACCCGTTTTCAATTCGTAAAACGACACAGCCGCCGCCGTCGTCATAAAGTTTTTGCACGGCCGGCCATTGTTCAGTGGTTAATCGGGGGAGTGTTTTTGCGAGTAACTTGGTGCCGCCAAGGCCGAATTGTTCCAGCCAAACAATCATATCAGCGGCATCTTCGAATTCGCCGGGTGGAAATCCAACACCCTCAAGTGCACGGCGGCTCAGTGAGGTTAGTTCATTCAGGGAAACATGCATTGGCGGCTACTCCTTTACAGTGCCGGCTTCAGTGGCATCCACCAGTCATCGGCAAATGCCGATCCAATATCCTCAATACAGGGTGCCCCTTGAAATAAGGTAATTCGAACCCAGCGATCCGAGCGTGGATCAAATTTAGTCGCGCCAAAAAAAGCGAGCTTGCAGCGCAATAAGTGAATAGGCAGTGTGCCTTGAGCAAGCAGGTTGGCGCGTATCTCGCCGTAGGCCAGCTCGGATATGCCTTGTGTGCGTCGAGTGATGCCCTTGTACTGCGGGTTGGCTAACAAAAACTCAACCACCGGAGAGCTCTTGGCTTGTTCTGCTTCCCATTCCAGTAGGGCGGTGTATAAGCCGCTTGTTTGGCGTGCAATGTCGAGTGGCATTTCCCGATCCTCTCCAGGATCGACATTGCGCTCGCCAAGCCGGGGTTCTTCCTTTTCTGCCGAGCGATACCAAAATAGATGCGTTTGTTCCGGCTGACTGAAATCATATGCAAGCGCCCAGTCATAGTCGCGCCGTAGCCGTTCAATCAGCTCATCGGTCGACATTTCCGGTACTAAATCAAATTCATCGGTGGCCGCCATTGTCTGCTCAAGCGCATCAATTTCTTCCGGATAGAGCTCCATCAGCAGCGAGTGGATCAGCTCTTGTGTTTCAAGCGACCATTTACTTTGCGCATGCTCACAAAGCGTTTGCCAGACGGGGTCAGGTGCGCTTTTCACCCATTCCTCGGCAAGCTTAAGCTCGTGTTCAAGCTGGTTATTCAGCTCGGTTTGGCGTGCATCGTCGGTTGTTGTTTCGGCAGTATGCTGCCGTGCTTGAGCCAGCAGGTTGCAGAATTTCTCAATCTGCTCAGGGGTAGCGGTTTGACTTAAACACCGCGCTATACCCGCCTCCCGCATTAACAGCCATTGGTTAATCAATGCCGGGTGATTGATTAAAAACGGTGCCATTCCCAGCCCGGTGCTATTGCCAATGCCAAGGTAGCGGCGGAGTGGGCCGCTTAGGCGAGTTGCGGTATCTGGAGCCTGACAGCGCGCGATATGTTCAACCTGACGAATGCTAAAATCGCGCAACAGGAAAACCGCAAACATTTGTGCTGAGAATGGAAGACCAAAGTCTTCTGAATCACGAATTCGAGGATAATCGGCAATGCCGAATTTGCCGTTGCCATACACGGCGGTGGTTCGATACAGGTAGCCTACTTTGGCGAGCTGGTCGGGATCTGGCTGCTGCCCTGATGCAAGCGCCTTAACCACCATGTCGAAATTGCGGAGTGATCGATTGGCCCGTGAAAGTACGAGAACGCGCGGGTCACAGCGGCCAGCTTCCTGCCGGGGAACATTCTCACGCAGGACATCGAGATAGCTATCATCCACATCACCCATGCAAAGGGCGAAGGCGCAGTCCCAGGCATTCGCAATAACCCGGTCGGATCGTAAAGACGGGTCAAGGTATTGAGAGAAGATCACGAGGCTGTAAAGTTGGGTGGGCGTTGCGATGCGATAAATGCAGGTGCCGTAGCCTTTCTCATCTAAATCAAACACGCGGCATTGGATGGCCCAGCGTTCCGCCATCACTTTGCGCATGAGTGTTCGAATAAAGCTGAGGCGGCAGGCATGTAAACTGCCCAGTCGTTCTAATTGCATGACGTCGCTGGCGGGTCTGCGCGATACGCGCCCGGTTTCCGGACGCGGGTTATCGCCCTGCGTGCTAACGATTCTTTTGACAGCCGTCATACATCGTTCCTCTTGTCGGGGGCGAGGGCATGCTCAAGAAATGATCGCCAGTTCCCCCCCATTAATGCATCGACTTCCGCAGGCGCGAATCCGCGATCTTTTAAGCCCTGCTCGATTTTCGGGAAGTCTGACACGCTGCGTAACCAGCTTAGCGGTGCCGGCCAGTCCGGTTTTTCCTCAGAGCCCTCGCCATAGTCCATCACCCGTGCCCAATTGCCATTGCGCATCCACGTTAAGACTTCGATGGGTTGATCTTGGCAAAGGTCAGTGCCAATAGCCAGATGCTGGACACCCATGATATCCGCCGCGTCTGCCACCATCCCTGTGAATTGCTCCAGTGTGGTCTCTGAACCATTGGGCAGATGAAAGGGATAGCAACTAAACCCCATCAGCCCGCCGGATTCAGCAAGCGCCCGCATGACCCGCTCAGACTTGTTGCGAGCGGTCTGACGAGCGGTTTGCGGATTAGCATGTGAGACCACCGTAGGGCGGGTTGAGAGCTCAATAGCCTCTAATGTCGAGCGCTCCGCGGTATGTGAGGTATCAACCACCATACCAACGCGATTCATCTCGCGAACCACCTCGCGCCCGAACTTTGTTAACCCGCTGTCCTGCTGCTCGGCATAGCCCGTGCACAGCAGCGACTGATTGTTATAAGACAGCTGCATGATATGCACATCCAGCGCCTTAAGCACCGAAACCAGATCCACCGAATCTTCGATGGGCGAGCAGTTTTGCAGCCCGATTATGATGCCTGTCCTTTTAGTCGCCCGGGCATGGTCAATATCCGCCGCGGTGCGAACTGGCGCGATCAGGTCGGCATGTTCTACGAAATAGCGGTGCCAGGTGCCGATGTTGGTGAGAAGCTCGCGCGCGTTTTCCCAATAGGTAGCGGTCACATGCACCGCATCGAGCTCGGCTTCGCGCATTTGCTCGAAAATGCGGCGGCTCCAATTGCAGTATTGCAAACCGTCGATCCGATACCCGCTAGCCACGGCCCCATCCTTTGCCGGCCTGGATGTAGCTGGTCTTTACCTGGGTGTAGAACTCACGTGCGTATTGCCCTTGTTCGCGAGG
>JAGXLT010000088.1 GCA_018334525.1 Gammaproteobacteria bacterium | reverse complement strand
CACTGCCAGCTGGCGCTTGACCCTAACGTACGCGAAGCCGCCCGCCAGCGGCTGGTGTCCATTCGCGGGCATGTGGAGGGTATTTTGCGCATGCTCGAGCGCGAGGATATTTACTGTGTCGATGTGCTTCGCCAGCTTAAAGCCGTTGATGGTGCGCTATCAAAAGTGGGCGATGCGGTATTACGCAGTCACCTGCATCACCATGTCACGAACGCGCAAGCTCGGGGCGATGCCGAGGTTATGGTTGATGAGTTGATGGAGATTTTGAAGTATCGCTAAGCGGCAGTCGCACATGCACGATATCGCGATCATTTGGGTCGGTCTTTTGGCTAAAGCCGAGTTGTTCGCATAATGACAGCATCGGTCGATTTTCACGCAACACATCACCAACGATCTGCTTGATGCCCCGTTGTTTGGCGTACTCAATGACCTGCTCCATTAAAATACGCCCCAACCCTAAACGGGTTAAATCATGCCGCACGACGATGGAGTATTCCGCTTCATCCCCATCAGGATCCGAATTCAGGTGCACCGCGCCGTAGAGTTCTGCTTTGCCCGGCACGCCCGGCACAGTAATGATGAATGCCATTTCCCGGTCATAATCGATTTGCGTAAACCGTGCTGCCGCCATGTGGCTGAGATGTTTCATCGGTGCAAAAAAGCGCAGACGAATCTGCTCGGGCGTTAGATGAGCAAAAGCGCGATGCAGGGCCGGTTCATCCTCGGGCAGAATGGGTCTGAGCAAATAGTCTTCGCCACTATCTGCGGTAATGGTGCGCTCCAGCTCACGCGGGTAGGGGCGTATAGCCAAGCGCCGGCTGCCCGTGCCGTTTTCACCGATTCGCACCCGTGCATCCAGCGCAACCACGCCCGTATCAGATGCTAAGAGCGGATTAATATCCAGCTCTTTGACCTCTGAAAAGTCAGTGGCAATTTGTGCGATGCGGGTGAGCGTTAAGGCAATCATGTCCAAATCGGCGGGTGCTTGAGAGCGATAGCCTTTAAGCTGCTGGTAAATGCGGGTTTGCCGGATCATGTCATGCGCCAGTTTCAGATTAAGCGGGGGCAGCCCCAGCGCCTGATCGCGAATCACCTCTACCGCGGTGCCGCCCTGACCAAATAATATGACCGGTCCGAATTGGGCGTCATCAGTCACCCCGACAATCAGTTCCCAGGCGCCGGCTCGTTTGACCATGGGCTGCACGCTGAAGCCTTGCAGGCTGGCATCGGGATAGGTTTCCGCCACGCGGCGCTGCATGGCCTCGGCGGCCTGTCTGACCGCTTCTGTATTTTCCAGATCAAGCACGACGCCACCCACATCACTTTTATGTGTGATGTCGCGCGAGAGGATTTTAATGGCGGCAGGAAAGCCCAGTCGCTCGGCGGCTTGCGCGGCAGAATCAGGATCGGCCGCCACTTCAGTGGGGACAATTTCAACGCCATAGGCGGCGAGTAGCTGTTTTGCCTCAGGCTCTGTGAGGGTCTCCCGCCCCTCAGCACTGGCCTGATCGATTAATGCCCGAGCGGCGGTATAGTCCGGTGTAAAGACCTCCGGCACTGAGGGCGGTGTTTCCAACAGTTGGGCCTGGTTACGCTTGTATTCCACCATGTGCATAAATGCCCGCACGGCCCGCTCCGGCGTGGGGTAGGTGGGTACATGCGCCTCGCCAAAGCGTCGTCGGGCCGCCTCCGCAGTGTATTGTCCGACCCAGGAGGTGAAGAGTGCCGGACGGGGAAGGCCCGGTTTGCTAGGGCGGTTTTTTTCGGCAATCACGGCCTCGGCCGCTTCCATGCTGTCTGCCACTGCTGTGGGGCAGTTAAGAATAAGAATGGCATCACTTTCCTGCTGCTCGGTCAGCACGCGCAGGGCATCGGCATAACGTTTGCCGGAGGCATCGCCAATGATGTCAACGGGATTACCATGCGACCACGTGGGCGGTAGCACCTTGTTAAGTGCCTTTACCACCGATTCCGGCAAATCAGCCAGCTCACCACCCTGCGAAATGAGGGTATCAGCCGCCAGTACGCCAATACCGCCACCATTGGTTAAAATGGTCAGGGCATCACCCTGAGGCAGTTCTGCCGAGGAAAGGGTTTCTACGGCATCAAACAGCTCACCCAGGGTGCCAACCCGAAGCATGCCGGCGCGACGAAAGGCCGCGTCATAAACCGCATCAGAGCCGGCCAGTGCACCGGTGTGAGAGGCGGCTGCCTGAGCGCTGGCCGCATGCCGGCCGGCTTTCACAACAATCACAGGCTTCATTCTTGCTGCCGCCCGTGCAGCCGACATGAACTTGCGCGCGTCGGTCACCGATTCCATATACAGCAGAATGGCGCGCGTGTGCGGATCGTTAGCGAGGTAATCGATTGTGTCGCCAAAGTCGACATCGGCCATGCTGCCTAGGGAGATCAGATGTGAAAAACCGATTTTGCGGCGCTGCGCCCAATCGAGCACCGAGGTGACCACCGCGCCAGACTGGGTGGCGAAGGCAATATGGCCACGAGGCGGTGAGATATGCGCAAAACTCGCATTCAGGCCCATGCCAGGTACTAAAACGCCTAAGCAGTTAGGGCCGATAATGCGGGTCAGATGTGGCTTAGCGGCGGCCAGCATTTCATTTTGTAATGCCATACCGGCTTCATTATTACCCTCACCAAACCCCGCGGTAATAACGATAATGCCGCGCGTACCACGCTCGGCCAGGTCTTTAACCAGGCCCGGTACAGTGTCAGGTGGCGTGCAAATAACCGCTAAATCAGGGGTAATCGGCAGGGCGCTGACCGTTGGGTAACATAAAACCCCTTCAATGGATTCATGCTTTGGGTTGACCGGCATCACCGGCCCGCCAAAGCCGCCGTGAAACAGGTTGCGAGCCAGCACCGCGCCAACCGAGCCCGGCCGGCGACTCGCCCCGATAACGGCGATGGATTGGGGTTTAAAGATGGCGTTGAGATTGCGAATGGTCATAACAGGCCCCTGTTCGCGTATAAATGCTGCACAGCAACATTGTAACGCATCAGAATGTCAGTTGCTTGATAGGAAAGCCAGAATGAGGGGTAAAGTTATTGCCGCCAGCGCGGTTTGAAAAGTGAGCAAACCTGAGACAAGCGTGTGATCGCCGCCGAGTTGGCGCGCCAGAATATACGCCGAGGTGGCGGCAGGCAGTGCTAGAAACAGCACTAACATTTCGGTTTCCAGAGGCTGTAAGCCCATGACAAGCGCAATGCCCCAGCCAACCAGAGGTAGGATCAATAATTTTATCAGGCTACTGCTTAAGATGGGGGCCATATCCTGACGTAAACGGCGAAACTGCAGCCCTGCGCCCACGCTCATCAATCCCAGCGGGACGGCCGCACTGGCGAGTATGCTCAGCAGGCGATCTGCAAGCGCTGGTACGCCCAGGCCGGTTAGGTTAAGCGCTAAACCGATCAGACAACCGAGGATAAGCGGATTACTGATCAGACTTTTTGTAACAGCGCCTGGTGTGGCGTGACGATCGGCGCAGCGTGTCAGCACCAGTACGCAGGCGACGTTCAGTAGCGGGATAAAGAGTGCGATAACCAGGGCGGCGGTCGGCATGGCCGCCGGCCCCATTACATTCAGCACAATGACAATGCCCAGGTAACTATTAAAGCGCAGCGAGCCTTGATAAACGGAGCTCAGTGCAGGCCCGGTGAGCTTTAGCAACGGGCTCAGTGCAAAGACAAGCGCACTGCCGGCAGCCAGGGCCAGGAGCAATGCTAAAAAAAGTGGCAGCAGGCGAGTGGCATCTAAAGCGGCATTACCTAAACTGCTAATGAGCAGCGCCGGGAAGAAAACAAAGTAAATCAGTCGCTCAAGCGCCGGCCAGAAGGCATCGCCAGGAAAGTTGGCTCGGCGCAGTGCGGTGCCGATTAAGATTAAGGCAAACAGCGGTAGCAGTGCGCTTAAAATGGCGGCTATGTTACTCATGCGCTCTGGCCCGGTGCGTATTCCAGCCCGGAAAGCTGAACGCCCAGCAACCGAACCGCGCGATGCAGGGTATGGGCAAAGAGGCAGTGATGGACGCTGTTGCCAAGGGCGCTTAGCTCGTCGCTGGCCTGAGACAGACTTTGTGAGCGGGTGTGCGTGGTGAAGTCGCGGTAGCGCAGCTTGACGGTCACCGTGCGTGCGCGTAGACCGCTGTGGCACAACCGACCATGCACTTCTTCGAGCATTTGCTGCGCCTCATGCGCTAATCGCCCGCTGCTGCGGCAGTCCTGCTGAAAGGTGCGCTCACGGCCAATGGATTTACGCGCGCGCTCGGTCTGCACCGGGCGGTCATCTTCACCGTGTGCGGCTTGCTGCAGTGATTGGGCATGACTCGGGCTGAATTCGCTCGTCAGTAAGCTAAGCTCAGCTTTCGCCAACTGGCCAATCTCTGCAATGCCCAGTAATGCAAGACGCTCAGCGGTGCGCGGGCCAACGCCATGCAGTGTTCTAACGGGTAGCGGCCAGATTCGCGCCGGCACATCGGCGATAGCCAGTAGCGTCAGGCCATCCGGCTTTTCAAGATCAGAGGCAATTTTAGCGAGCAGGCGATTAGGCGCGATACCCACAGAGGCCACCAGCCCGGTGGCGTTAAAAATATCGGCTTTCAGCTGTGCGCCAATGTGCGATGGCTCTTCAGACCGATGACTGATATCGAGATAGGCTTCATCCAGCCCCACTGCCTGTCGTACCGGGCTTACCTGATCAAGCACGGCAAACACTTGGGCGGATGCGGCGCGATAGGCGGCAAAATCGACCGGTAAAAAAATGGCATCCGGGCAGAGTCGATGCGCCGTGCGCAGCGCCATGCCAGAGTGAATTCCATGTACTCGGGCTTCATACGTGGCGGTTGAGACTACGCCACGTTGTGTTGGATCACCGCGGCCGCCCACCACAACCGGCTTACCCTGCAAGTCAGGTTGCCGGCGCAGCTCAACGGCAGCAAAAAAGGCATCCATATCAACATGGAGGATGGTGCGCGTCATCGCAAATCGGTTAAGAACCGCTCTTCCCAGGCCTTAATGTCATTTTCGCGCAGCAC
>JAGXLT010000087.1 GCA_018334525.1 Gammaproteobacteria bacterium | reverse complement strand
CGCTCCGGGATCATTGATCTGAGCCGGACCCGTGTCGCTAATTTGCGATTTGCAAAGATCCTTTGTTGGTTTGATAACGAATGGGGATTTTCCAACCGAATGGTGGATATTGCCCTTCGGCTCTCTCATGCTTAGTCATCGAACTAGCCAGCCATCGCTAACGCTTGCCCTTGTGCTTTTATGGGCGGCAGGCCTTTATTTACGTCTCACTGTCATGGTGGCTCCGCCTCTGGCGCCGATTATTGCTAAAGACCTAGCCCTCAGTCAGACCGGCTTAGGCGCGTTAACAACGGTGCCAATTCTCATGCTCGCTATTGCCTCATTGGGCGCTGCCTGGGTAATAAGTCGAATTGGTGCTCGCCAGACCCTTATCATTGCGTTGCTCGGCGTGGTGATGATGTCAGGCCTACGAAGTTTTGCGAGCACCGCGACGCTGCTTTTTACCGCCAGCGCCCTAATGGGGCTGGCCATCGCCGCTATGCAACCTGCACTGCCTACCCTGCTGGGCGCGTGGTGGCCATCCCGACTTGCACTGGGAACAGCCGTCTATATGAACGGTATGTTAATGGGAGAAGTTATCGGCTCTACACTCACCCTGCCGCTGATTATGCCGCTGGTTGGCGACGACTGGCGCGCTGCGATTATTTTTTGGTCTTTGCCCGGACTGATACCGGCACTGGGTATTTTACTACTGACCCGCGGCCGCGGCATTGCGGCCAACTCCCCCGGCAGTAGCGCACGCTGGATGCCCGATTGGCATCAACTCCTGGTCTGGCGGCTAGGTGGGTTACTCGGGGCAAGTGGCTGTCTTTTTTTTGGGACCAACGCCTATCTTGGTGCCGTTCTCGAAGGGCGCGGTGAGGAGCAGCTCATTGCGATCGGTCTGGTGCTGTTAAATGGCAGTCAACTAATCGCATCCGTTTTGATGTTTTGGTTCTCACGGCATTGGCTTGGCCGCGCGAAGCCCCTAATCACGTTACTGTCTGTAGGGCTCATTGGCCTGATCTGGTTTATTTTTATACCCGGTTGGCTGGGGCTGGCTGCACTGGGCCCGGCAGGGATAGCAGCCGGCATGGTTTTGATACTACTGATGGGCCTACCTCCCGTTTATCGGCAGGGCATGGCAACTGCCGGGCTAGCAGCCGGCATGTTTACGATCGGCTCTATCGTGAACTTTCTCGTGCCCCTTTTTGGCGGATTTCTTGCCGATTTGACCGGTCAGCTCAATTGGGTGCTGCTGCCAATCGCCGGCTATGTGCTGATTAGTCTGCCACTTGCCCGCGGGCTGCCTGATCCTCAAGAATCAGTGCTGACGCCTTCTCAGCAATCATCAGAGTAGGTGAGCTGGTATTACCGGAGGTGATATTCGGCATAACTGATGCGTCAACAACACGTAACCGTTCAAGCCCGTGAACCCGCAATCGTGCATCGACCACTGCACTAGCGTCGTCCGCCGTACCCATACGACAGGTCCCGACCGGATGAAAAATTGTGGTCCCAATCTGGCCAGCCGCCTCACTCAATGCCTCATCGCTTTGCCTATCGGGTCCGGGTAATAATTCTTCCGGGCAATACCTCTCCAACGCCGGTGCACTCATGATTGACCGCGTCAAGCGAATCGCATCAGCTGCAACCAGCCGATCCTGCGGCGCGGATAAATAGTTGGGCACGATGACCGGAGCGCTACTGTTGTCGGGCTCCGACAACCGAACATAGCCACGACTTTCCGGACGCAAATTACAGACTGAAGCCGTTATTGCGGGAAACGGATGCAATGGGTCTCCAAGCTTCTCCGTACTGAGTGGCTGAACGTGATATTCCAGATTTGCCCGCGCCTGATCAGAACTGCTTTTTGCGAAACAACCCAGCTGACTCGGAGCCATTGACAGTGGGCCGCGACGGGATAGGACATATTCCATACCCATAGCCAGACGCCCCAGCAAACGATTTGCTTTTTCGTTGAGTGTTTTCGTATTTTTTACTCGAAATACCGTCCGTAACTGCAGGTGATCCTGAAGATTTTTACCAACACCAGGCAAGGCCTGACGCAAAGAGATATTCAGATCCTTTAAATCGGCAGGATCACCAATCCCTGCGCGCTGCAGTAACAAAGGGCTATGCACCGCGCCTGCCGCAATCACCACCTCTCCGCCGACCTGAACGGTTTCAGGGCTCCCTTGGTGAACGAATGAAACGCTGCTGGCCACGTTACCTACAAAACCAAGATCTGTAACCTCGGCATCAAGCAGCACTGTCAGGTTCGGACGCTTTTTAACCGGATGAAGAAATGCTTTTGCGGCACTGACTCGCACACCATTTCTCTGGTTTACATGAAAATAGCCACATCCCTCATTATCACCGGTATTAAAGTCATCAGTTGGCGGTATGCCGCGTTCAGCGGCCGCATTCTGAAACGCGCCGAGAATTTCCCACGACAACCGCTGGTGTTCAATCCGCCACTCCCCACCCTGCGCATGCCACTGATTCTGCAGAAACCCATGATCTTCATGCCGAAGAAAATAAGGCAGGACTTCTTCCCATGACCAACCAGAGTTGCCTTGCGCGGCCCAGTCATCGTAATCCGCAGCCTGCCCACGCATGTAGATCATGCCGTTAATTGCACTCGATCCGCCAATCACGCGACCGCGAGGATAGTTAAGGCTCCGACCATTCAGCCCCGGCTCTGGCGCTGTTTTCATACACCAGTCCGTACGTGGGTTATTCATGGTGTAAAGGTAACCAACAGGCACGTGAATCCAGAGATATCGGTCGTTACCGCCCGCCTCCAGCAATAACACTTCGTTCTGCGAGTCGGCGCTAAGGCGATTAGCTAACAAACAACCCGCGGTGCCTCCACCCACAATGACGTAATCAAACTGCTTCACTGAACCGGCTTATCCCAACGATAAAAGCGCATCGGTGGAATATTAAACCACTGCCACTCTACGCTGGGCGGGCCAAGAATCTGTTCACCAATCTGTTTGACAGCACCGCGAAACTGATAAGCAACAAAACGACCACCCGGCTTCAAGGAGGACCATACAGACTCAATAACCTGACGCCCCAACTCGTCCCCCATTGTTGAACAGGGAATGCCGGAAAAAACCACATCAGGCGCCGCCAGCCCGTGCTGTGACAAAAGCTCCGATAAGTTATTGGCGGTCCCCGTACAAGGGATGAGCCGCGGATCATCAATCGCTTCCAAATGCCTGACGAATTGCGGGTCAATATCGATGGCCAGCAGCCGGGCGCTAGAAGTCATTGCCGCCAGCACGGCTCGGGTGGTTCCCCCTGTACCTGGCCCCAGCTCAACCAGCGTTTCCGCATGCTCCGGATCAATTTGCCGCACAATGTGCTGCTCAAGCGCCTTCGAGCTCGGGATAACCGAGCCCACCTGACCGGGTTGGCGCAGGAATCCCTGAAAAAACTTCCATTGCTCGTTCATTAGTCCACTCATGTCATGTATTGGCCACCATTCAAGTGTAACGTAGCACCGGTAACGAATCCTGCCTCTTCGCTTGCAAGATACGCAACCGCTTTGCCGATTTCTCTTGCCTGGCCGAGTCGGCCAACCGGTATTTGAGCAATGATCTTTTCAAGCACCGCCTCGGGCACTGCCGCGACCATCTCGGTGTCGGTATAGCCCGGCGCTATAACGTTCGCCGTAATACCTTTGCGTGCGTTTTCCTGAGCAACAGATTTAGTAAAGCCAATCAGCCCGGCCTTCGCCGCGGCATAGTTAGCCTGACCCATCTGCCCCTTAACGCCATTAACTGAAGAGATTTGGATCAATCGCCCAAAACCTCGCTCCCGCATCCCGTTAATAACAGCATGCGTCATATTAAATGCTGAGGTGAGATTCGTTCTAATGACGCTATCCCAGTCCTCGCTGGACATTTTATGCAACATCCCATCGCGGGTTATACCCGCGTTATTGACCAGAATATCAACACTGCCGTATTGCTGTTCAATGCTGGATACACCGTCCTGACAAGCTGCAAAATCACCGACGTCCCAGCGCTGGGCCGGCATACCTGTGCTCCGCGTGAACGCGGCGGCCGCATCCTCATTCCCTTGATAAGTCACGACAACCTGGTGCCCTGCCTCTTTTAAAGTACCCGCAATCGCCGCTCCGATTCCGCGTGTTCCTCCAGTAACCAATGCAACTCTCGGCATGCTCAACACTCCTTTATCACGGACTTCTACGACATCGACAATACCTAGGACAGGTCATGCATGCGAGTTGCACTGCAGCATAGGCATTTCAAAAATTCCGCACTACGGGCACAATTCCGCGCAGTAGAACAAACCGATGTGAGAAAGAAATGAATCAGAGCGCAGAGCGCCGCGTAAAACGTTTACAACAAAGTGGGGAGCGTGGGTTACTTTGCGGCAGCCAGCGTGGGCTCGAAAAAGAAAGCCTGAGAGTGACGCAGGACGGGCATATTGCCCAAACGCCTCACCCGGCGGGTCTGGGGTCTGCACTCTGCCATCCATCCATTACAACCGACTACTCAGAAGCACTCCTTGAGCTGGTGACAGCAGCTTATACGGATGAGAGCGAGGCCCTTGCCCGCCTTGATTCACTGCACCGATATACCTACTCGCAAATCGGCGATGAACTGTTGTGGGTGACCAGCATGCCCTGCATCGTTGGTGGGGATACGCAGATTCCAATTGCTGACTATGGCAGCTCTAATATCGGCCGGATGAAACATGTCTATCGCCGGGGGCTTGGCTGGCGGTATGGCCGCTCAATGCAGTCTATTGCCGGTATCCACTTCAATTATTCCTTCAGCGAGCCGTTCCTGCGCGCTGTACAGGCACGTGAGGAGGATCCGCGCGACTTTAAAACATTCCGATCAGAGTTTTACTTTAGACTGATCCGAAACTTTCAACGCTATGGCTGGCTTGTCCCCTATCTCATGGGGGCCTCTCCTGCCATTTGTAAATCATTTACCGGCGGCCAGGACCTGGGGTTTGAGTCCTTCTCGAAGCATACGTATTACACACCGTATGCAACGTCTTTGCGGATGAGTGATCTCTTCTCCTC
>JAGXLT010000086.1 GCA_018334525.1 Gammaproteobacteria bacterium | reverse complement strand
GAGAGAAAAGGAAGCGACAACTTTCTCAGCGTCGCCTTTCACGCGCTCGCTCAGGTCCTGCGCAACTTTCTGCTGACCTTCTGCATAGGCCTGAAGACCTTTGGTGTCTTTAATGTCGAGCATTGCGCGAGCCTGACCCATACCAATGTCGGCGTAGGTTTTTGTGGCTTCCATCTGTGCGTCGATCATCTTCTCTGCGTAGGCCATTGCCAGCTTCGCATACTCACGGGTTGGGCCCATGAACATTTTCTCGGCCTGATCATTGTATTTGGTAAATGCATCCATACTCATGTCACTATCCTCTTGCGTTGCAAATAGTTGGTTTTAAACCCAAGGTTCTCAACCTTGTTGCAGTGCATCATACAGGAGGTTTTTGTTGCGGTGCAACACTTTTTTTCAAGGCGGGTTTTGGAGTGCTAAAAATGTTTATGACCGAGCTAAAACAATTACTTAGCGATTTTCATATGCTCTGGGGTAGTGGCGACCGGCAGGAATTGTTTTGGGTCGCAGGCCTGGTTATCGGCGTATTTTTTAGTTATTACATGGTCCTGGCGCTCGGTAATCGCCTGATCAAAGAACCCACGACTTTCAGTTCCGAAGCTATGGCCATTGCGCTGCGTGCATCGATATTTGGAATCAGCTGGCTCGGCTTGAACTTTTTTTTCCGGGATTTCGGTGCATGGGGTGACTCTGCCCAGCGCTTTCTGGGAGTCTTTTTAACGGTTGGGATATTAGGTCGTGGAGTGATGCAGCTGCCCTGGCCGATTACTTTTAAGCGACATATGCACACCATTTTAGTTCTGGCGGGATATGGCGGATTCTGGCTCGTGCCAAGCCTCCTTGCTTATAGCCGAACGCTGGGATCTTGGCTTAATGGGCTTATTCTCTTTGTGCTCGTTCTCCTTGTCGTCCGTCTGGTCTGGTCAAAACGATTTGTAGTCGCCACTGTATTAACCAGGCTGCAGACTGCACAGTTAGGTTTTGTGTTTGCCGGGCTACTGCGCATGGTAGCGCCGATCTGGCACTGGCTTATTCTTGCCGCCACGTTGGCCATAGGAGCCGGCGGTATTATTTTAGGTCCAGCGGTTGCCGGTTTTTTAGGTCTGGCTACCGCCCAAACCGTTGTTTACTTTGCGTTCGCGCTGCTAGCCGGGCGGATGGTTGAGGGCCTGGCGGGGTGTAGGGCGTTTCTGCCTTTATCGATGGCGGAGCGATACCCGGCTTTCTCAAAGCGAATCAATAAGTGGATCCCCCGCATTTTGCACTCCTTACATGTCATTGTTGCTTTTGTGCTCGTTGTCGCCGTTGCGGATGCATGGAAAGTTGTTGATGTTGAAGCAATCTTATTGTCTCAGGCGGGATTGGCATCTCTTTCGGCGCTTAGAGACGTTCTTTTTATTATTCTATTAACGGCCGTGGTGTGGCTGCTTGTGATGAGCTGGATTGAAGACCGTCTGAATCCCGATATCGGGCAGGGCGAACCGGGCTCACGGGAAAAAACACTACTAACGCTGTTTCGGAGTGCGGCGGCGATTGCCATTATTGTGATGGCCGGGATGGTAATGCTTGCTGAACTTGGTATGAACATCGGCCCGCTCATTGCGGGTGCCGGTGTTGTCGGCCTTGCCGTGGGATTTGGCGCACAAAAGCTGGTTCAAGACATTATCACGGGCATATTCATTCAGATTGAAGATGCCATTCACACAGATGACTACATTACGGCCGCAGGGATCAGCGGGACGGTGGAGCGGTTGAGCTTACGTTCCATCGCCTTGCGCGATCTTACCGGTACGCTGCACATTATTCCTTTCTCATCGGTTGATCTGGTTTCGAACTTCACCCGTGATTTTGGCTATCACCTGGGCGTTTATGGTGTGGCCTATCGTGAAAATATCGGTGAGGTCATTGAACAGTTGCAAGTCGCCTATGATCGGCTGATTAAAAACGGTGATGTGAGTGATGCCATTGCGGGCCCGCTTGAGATTGATGGCGTGACGGCGTTGGATAGCAGTTCGGTCAATATACGAGTGCGCATTCGAACCACGCCGGGTATGCAATGGGCCGTTGGTCGTGCCTTTAATCGCGTTGTTAAAGATACGTTTGATGATGCGGGTATAGAAATTCCTTTCCCGCATATGACGCTTTGGTTCGGTGAAGATAAAACCGGCAATGCACCCGCAGCCCCCCTGCGAATGGTTAAAGAGGAGTAATCGCCATGATTTCAGCCCCTGACTTCGTGATTCGCCATTGCACCTCATGACCGGTCAGCGTCATGCCGTACTGCTGATCTGCGCGTTGCCGGTGATAGGCAGGCCGCGGGTCAGCAGCCACGGTTTGCTCCACGAGTCGCGCCAACACGGGAGTAACGGTGGCTTGTAGTCCTGGCGCCCAGCACACGGCCAGCGGTTCGGCGGTTTTTTCAAAACCCAGCGGTGGGATAGCATTGGGATGACTGTCTATCTCTGAAAGGTAAGGCTTAATATCGTAAATCGGTGTGCCATCCATTAAATCAACGCCGCTGAGCCTTAGGCCGACTGTCGGCTGATGGAGGACTTCACGCAGCCGGACCACAGAAAGGCCCAAACCATTAGGCCGAAAAGGTGAGCGGGTCGAAAACACGCCTAAGCGTCGATTACCCCCGAGGCGCGGTGGCCGGACCGTGGGTCGCCACTGCTCAGTTGCAATAGCGTGGAAACCGAAAATAACCCAAATATGCGAGACATCCTCCAGCCCGCGCAGGGCTGTGGCATCGTTATACGGGGGTAAAAACGTTAAGACGGCCTCGGCATCGGCCACAATGCCGGGTTGACGGGGTGTGCCGAAACGGCTTTCGAAAACACTGTTAACGGTCGCAATGGGTTTGATCTCCATACGGCACATAATGCTTTACAATTAGCCTATGAGCTATCAAACCATTGACCAATGTGTGGGGAATACGCCCCTGGTTCGTCTTCAGCGGCTTATCGATACTGGCTCGAATACGGTGTTGCTTAAGCTGGAAGGGAATAACCCAGCCGGATCGGTGAAAGACCGACCGGCCATGAACATGATTACCGCGGCCGAAGCGCGCGGGGAAATCAGCCCGGGCGATACCCTGATTGAAGCGACCAGCGGTAATACCGGCATAGCGCTGGCCATGGCCGCTGCGGTTAAGGGCTACCGCATGGTTCTCATCATGCCGGCTAATATGACCACAGAGCGTCGCGCCTCAATGCGTGCCTATGGGGCTGAGTTAGTTCTGGTGAGCCAGGAAGAGGGCATGGAAGGTGCGCGAGACCTTGCGATGCGCATGCAGGCAGAGGGTAAGGGACGGGTGCTGGATCAATTCTCAAACCCGGATAACTGGGGCGCACATTATCAGGGGACTGGTCCTGAGGTGTGGCGGGATACGCAAGGAAAGGTGACGCACTTTGTGAGCTCGATGGGCACCACCGGCACCATCATGGGCGTATCTCGATATCTAAGGGAGCAAAATCCTAATATTCAAATTGTTGGGGCGCAGCCAACCGAAGGATCGAGTATTCCGGGCATTCGTAAATGGCCGCAAGCCTATTTGCCGAAAATTTATGAGCCACAGCGTGTCGATCGTATTGTTGAGGTCAGTCAAGCGGATGCCGAAGTCATGACGCGTCGCCTTGCGGCGGAAGAAGGGATTTTTGCCGGTATTTCAAGTGGTGGAACGCTCTGGGCCGCCTTGCAGGTTGCCTCAGAAGTGGAAAATGCCGTGATCGTGAGTATTGTTTGTGATCGGGGTGATCGTTACCTGTCCAGCGGAGTTTTTCCGGATCAATGAACGTTTTTGCTTTTGATATCGAGACCGTGCCAGATGTTGAGGGTGGTCGGCGGCTGCATGACTTTGGCGAGCTGGACGATAAAGGCGTGGCAGAAGCACTACTTGCCATGCGTCGAGAAGAGACCGGGAATGACTTTCTTCGGTTACCCTTGCATCGCATTGTCGTTATCTCGGTTGCTGCGCTGATAGGGGATCGATTTACGGTGTTCTCCCTTGGCGACGGCGGTGATGATGAGGCGGATTTAATCGGCCGCTTTTTTGAGGGTATCGAGCGATATCTACCAAAGCTTATCAGCTGGAATGGGACCGGGTTTGATCTACCGGTTCTACATTATCGCGCTCTGCTGCATGGAATCAGCGCGCCGCGCTATTGGGAAACGGGTGATCAGGATCGATCTTTTCGCTTTAACAATTATCACAGTCGCTATCATGACCGGCATACCGACCTAATGGATGTATTGGCGGGATATTCACCCAGAGCGGTTGCGCCGCTGGATCAGGTCGCAACACTATGCGGCTTCCCCGGTAAACTGGGGATGAGTGGCGCACTGGTGCGCGATGCGATTGAGCGCGGCGAATTTGCTGCAGTACGTGATTACTGTGAGCATGATGTGCTCAATACCTATTTACTCTGGCTGCGCTTCGAGCAAATGCGCGGCAACCTTGATGCAATAGACTATGCACGGGAAGCCGGGCTTGTACGGCAGACGTTAAAAGAAGCCGACAAACCCCATCTGCAACAGTTTCTCGACGCCTGGGTGGAGTAACCGAATGGGAAGGCGGCAGGGTCGGCGCCCACCGGCAGAGCCGGTGGAAGTTCTCATAGAAGGCTTGAGCCATGAGGGGCGTGGCATCGCCCACAACGATGGCCGTGTCCTATTTATTCAGGGCGCATTACCGGGTGAGACGGTCAGCGCCAAGATTCATAAACGGCGCAGACAGCAGGATGAAGGGCAGGCTATCCATGTTGAGCAGCCCGCCGCTGACCGAGTTGAGCCACCGTGTTCTTACGCAGGCGTTTGTGGTGGTTGCAGCCTTCAGCATATGTCGGTTGATGCTCAACTTAAGCATAAAGCCGATAGCCTGTCGGAATTACTCACGCGTGTCGGTCGCATTACCCCCCATCGCTGGCTACCGCCGCTGACCGGGCCGACAACCAGCTATCGTCGTAGAGCGCGATTAGGCGCGAAGTTCGTACCGCGAAAAGGGGATCGCGTTCTGGTTGGATTTCGTGAGCGCTTTTCACCTTTTATTGCTGATATTGATCACTGCGAGGTGCTTGATCGCCGGGTAGGGGAGCGGCTGTCCGATCTTTCTGAAT
>JAGXLT010000085.1 GCA_018334525.1 Gammaproteobacteria bacterium | reverse complement strand
TCTGGAAACCGGTGAAACACTGGGTGATCTTACCGCTCAGGGTCAGCGGATTTGTGTGGCGCAGGGGGGCCGCGGCGGCATTGGTAACACGCATTTTAAAAGCTCCACGAATCGTGCACCGCGCCAATCGATACCCGGTACGCCGGGCGAGCAACGCGAGCTACAGCTTGAGCTGCAGCTACTTGCTGATGTCGGGCTTCTGGGGCTGCCAAACGCGGGTAAGTCCACATTCCTGCGAGCGGTCTCTGCCGCGCGCCCACGTGTGGCAGATTACCCCTTTACTACGTTGTACCCTGGCTTGGGCGTTGTCAGTCTGGGCTTAGGCAGTAGCTTTACGGTGGCCGATATTCCGGGCTTGATAGAAGGCGCTTCCGAGGGAGCCGGTCTGGGCATTCGGTTTTTGCGCCATCTTGAGCGCACGCGGTTATTGCTGCATTTGGTGGATGCCTCGGCCGTTTATGATGAACGCGAACTTGCGCAGGAAGTGGCAATGGTCGCGGGCGAGTTACAGAACTACAGCAAGAAGTTGGCGGAACGCGAGCGCTGGTTGGTACTGAATAAAGCAGATCTTTTTCCCGCCGATGTTCGCGATGCAATGGTCAGTGATCTAAAGGCACAACTGGATTGGCAAGGCCCCATTGTTTTTATTTCGGCTGAAACCCGTGAGGGAACCGATGCGCTGTGTAAGGCAGTTATGCAGCGTTTAACAGAGTTAGATGAGGAAAACACGGATGAGCGCGCGTAGCGAGCTGCGTACAACGCGGCGCTGGGTCATTAAAGTGGGCAGCGCGCTCGTCACGGATAATGGTCAGGGGCTTGATCATAACCGCATTCATGATTGGGTGCGGCAGATGGTGGAAGCTCAGGCTGCAGGGGTCGAGATTGTTCTTGTTTCATCCGGTTCAGTGGCAGAAGGTGTGCAGCGGCTTGGCTGGAAAACCCGCCCGAAAGCACTTCATCAGCTACAGGCTGCTGCAGCGGTAGGGCAAATGGGGCTGGTGCAGGCTTATGAGTCAGCATTTCAAGGCTTTGGCCTGAAAACGGCGCAGGTGCTGCTAACGCATGATGACCTTGCCGATCGACAGCGGTATTTAAATGCACGCTCTACGTTACGTGCGCTGATGGACTTAACGGTTATTCCCGTGGTGAATGAGAACGACACCATCGCGACAGATGAAATTCGGTTTGGGGATAATGACACCCTTGCCGCGTTAGTGAGTAACCTCATCGAAGCTGACTTATTGGTCATTCTTACCGATCAGGACGGCCTTTATGAGGCGGACCCTCGCACCCATCCGAGTGCAGCGCTAGTGACCGAGGCCCAAGCCACGGATCCATCGCTCGAGGCAATGTGTTCGGATGCCCCCGGCGTGCTGGGCAGCGGAGGCATGCGTGCCAAAGTGTTGGCAGCAAGACGTGCGGCAAGAGCAGGGGCCGCAACGCTCATTGCATCAGGGCGCGACGCAAACGCACTGCAGGATATTCTTGAGGGCAATGCCGGGGGTACTCTGTTGACGCCGTCACAGGCGCGCTTAGCGGCGCGTAAGCAGTGGTTGGCAGGCCAGCTTCAGGTGCGGGGCCGGCTTTGGGTAGACGAGGGCGCTGCACGCGTATTGCGCGAGCGTGGACGCAGTCTGCTTGCCGTTGGGGTCATGCGGGTCGATGGGCGCTTTCGTCGTGGTGAAATGGTGGCGTGCGTTGATCCAAGCGGCCATGAACTGGCCCGCGGGCTGGTTAACTATGATTCAGAAGCAGCCAGTCGTATTGCGGGATACCCGAGTGAAACAATAGAAAAGCGACTCGGTTATGTAACCGAGCCGGAATTGATCCACCGTGATAACTTGGTGCTAACGGAAAGTTAGCTGAGCGCTTTGATTTGCGCGGCAAGCCGGCTTTTATGACGCGCCGCTTTATTGCGGTGAATCAGCCCGCGCGTTGCCATACGGTCTAGAACCGGAACGGCGCTGCCGTAGGCTGCTTGAGCTGCTGCTTTGTCGCCACTTTCAATGGCTGCAATAACTTGCTTGAGCTTGGTGCGCATCATCGAGCGCCGCGCCTGATTATGCTGGCGCTGCTTCTCGGCTTGACGGGCGCGTTTCTTAGCGGAGGCGATATTAGCCAACGTGATGCTCCTATAGGATGTTCGCGTCTCGAAAAAGAGCGGTAATATGCGCAGAATACCGCCAATTGTCAACCATTACTGATTAGGAAAGGGCGTTTGCGCAAAGGTTTGATCCACTCTTTGATGACCTTCGGCAGCTGGACAATGGTTTCCAGAGTCATGGGTCTGGTGCGCGATATCGTGCTGGGCGTGGTCTTTGGCCCGTCAGCGGCCACCGATGCATTCTTTGTTGCCTTTAAGATTCCTAACTTCCTGCGCCGTTTATTTGCAGAAGGTGCTTTTCAGCAGGCCTTTGTGCCGGTCCTCTCAGCCACGCGCCATTCCGGTGGTGATGCGGCGGTCCGAGCCTTGTATGCCCGTGTTACCGGCTGTCTTGGTGTGGTTTTACTGGTGCTCACGGTGTTGGCAATGTGGGGATCGCCGGCATTAGTCAGTGTGTTTGCTCCCGGTTTTACCGCCGATAGCGCGCAGCTTGCCCTGGCCGGTGATTTGTTGCGATTAACGTTTCCTTATCTGCTGCTGATCGCGCTAACGGCCGCGGCTGGGGCTGTTTTGAACACCTATGATAGTTTTGGTCCGCCTGCGTTTGCGCCCGTCCTGCTGAATCTCTGTCTGATCGGAGCGGCGCTTTTCCTGGCGCCACGCATGGAAGTAGGCGTAATGGCCCTGGCGCTGGCCGTGCCGCTGGCAGGCTTATTGCAGTTGCTGAGTCAGCTGCCGTTTTTGTGGCGTCGCGGTCTGCTCGCTTGGCCTCGCATTGATTGGAAAGATGCCGGCGTGCGGCGCATTCTTCGATTGATGGGGCCAACTTTGTTTAGTACCTCTGTGCAGCAAATCAACCTATTGCTAGATACGATCCTTGCGTCGTTTTTAATCGTCGGCTCGATTAGCTGGCTTTATTGGTCAGATCGACTAATGGAGTTTCCATTGGGGGTTTTTGGTATTGCGCTGGCAACCGTCATGCTGCCTCGACTTTCCGCCGAGCATGCAGCGAATGATCCGGCGCGCTTTAATCTAACGCTTGATTGGGCGCTACGTGTGAGTTTTGTGCTGATGTTACCGGCCACGGCCGCACTCGTTGTACTGGCAAGCCCAATGCTCACCACCTTATTTCAGTATGGCCGTTTCACGCCGGCGGATGTGCAATCGGCCAGCTGGAGTCTGATGGCCTACGGCGTTGGGCTAATGGGGTTTGTTTTGGTGAAGGTGTTGGTGCCGGGCTATTTTTCGCGTCAAAACACAAAAGGGCCGGTGCGCTGCGCCATTATTGCAGTGATTGTGAATATGGTGCTCAGCGTTACGCTGGTTTGGGTGTTATTTGACACAAAGATCGCACATGCGGGCCTTGCCTTGGCAACGGCAATGGCCGCTTGGGTGAATGCCGGCCTGCTTTACCGAGGACTGCGTCGAGAGGGCGTGCATCAGCCATTAGCAGGCTGGGGGCGGTTGTTTTGGCAGATTTCGCTGGCAACCGTAGTGATGGTGGTTGTGCTTATTGGCCCGGCAAGCCAGCTTGAGTTCTGGCTGAATCAGGGTGTTCTGGGGCGTGTCGGCGCGCTAACGGGAATGATCGTTGTGGGTGTCTTGGTTTACTTCGGTAGTCTTTATGCACTGGGGGTGCGGCCGGCTACCCTTAAGGCGCCGAGCGGGGGGCATGGCTGAAACCCCGTCTGCTGCCGTATACTTCGGCAATTAGAGTTGCTGGTCATTCCGGGGTAATGGATGGAGCTCGTTAGAGGCCGTCACAATCTGCTTGCCCGCCATCGGCCTTGCGTGGCTACCATTGGAAATTTCGATGGCGTTCATCGTGGGCACGGGGCGGTACTCGATGCGCTGCATGCAGCGAGTCGTCGTACGGGGCTGCCTGCAACCGTGGTCATTTTTGAACCGCAACCCCGGGAATTTTTTGCGCCGAATTCCGCGCCGGGCCGTATTACGCGGCTGCGCGATAAATTACGGCTGCTTAATGCTGCCGGGGTGGAGCGCACGCTTTGCCTTCGCTTTAATGCAAAGCTTGCTCAGCTTTCCGCGGAACGTTTTATAGAAACGTTATTGATTGAAGAGCTGGATGTTCGCTTTTTAATGGTTGGCGATGATTTTCGGTTCGGGCATGAACGACGTGGTGATTTTGCCATGCTTGAGACGGCTGCGGCGGCGCAGGGTTTTGAGCTGCAACGCATGCCAACCGTTGAGCACGCCGGAGAGCGAGTGAGCAGCACACGCATTCGTACTGCGTTAGCCGCGGGCGATCTTGAATTGGCGGAAGCGCTGCTGGGGCGGCGATTGCGAATTTCAGGGCGCGTGGTGCGGGGTCAGGCACTCGGGCGCCAGTTGGGCTGGCCAACGGCTAATTTACGCTTTGGCCAGTTCGTACCGCCGATGCGCGGTATTTTTAATGTGGCCGTGCACGGGTTGGGGCCGGTACGCCCCGGCGTGGCCAGTTTAGGCACGCGACCCACGGTGAATGGGGTGGAAACCCTGCTGGAAACCTACTTATTGGATTTTCAGGGCGATATCTATGGCCGCCATATCGAGGTTGAATTGCTTGCCTGGCAGCGGCCTGAAACGCAGTTTGAGAATTTGCAGGTTTTACAAGAGAAAATTGCCGCTGACGTTGAGTCAGCTCGCGCCTGGTTTCATGACCATGGCTACTTACCGATGACTAACGCAGGATGATGTCGTGAGCGACTACAAGGATACCCTCAACCTTCCGCAAACCGCGTTCCCGATGCGCGCTGGCCTGGCTAAGCAGGAACCGACCCGTTTACAGCGCTGGCAGGAAGATAAAATTTATGAGCGGCTGCGGGCGGCACGAAAAGGTCGGCAAAAATATATTTTGCATGATGGCCCTCCCTACGCGAATGGCGATATTCATATCGGCCATGCGGTCAATAAAATCCTGAAAGACATTATTGTGAAAAGCCGCAGTCTTGATGGTTTTGATGCCGTGTATGTGCCCGGTTGGGACTGCCATGGGCTGCCTATTGAACATAAGGTTGAACAAACGATCGGTAAGGCCGGTCA
>JAGXLT010000084.1 GCA_018334525.1 Gammaproteobacteria bacterium | reverse complement strand
ATTGCCGAGGCAAATGCGTATCCCTGTGCATGTACACGTCGAGAAATTACCGCTGATGCTGCGCGCGGCATAAACGGCATGATTTACCCCGGAACCTGCCGAGATGGCCTACCAGCCGGTCGCAACGCGCGCAGCTGGCGTTTTCGCTGCACCCACGCACCGGTCCAATTTTTTGATCGTGCGCATGGCAACATTACGATCGATCTTTTAACAACACAGGGCGATTTTCTGGTTCGTCGAGGCGATGGTTTACATGCCTATCACCTCGCGATGGTGCTTGACGATGCGGCCCTTGGTGTTACTCATGTAGTTCGGGGAGAAGATCTGCTTTATGCCACGGCACCTCAGGTTGCTCTGCAACGCGCACTTAAACTACCCACCCCGCAGTACTGGCATACGCCAATCGCCCTGAATGCTGGGGGGCGCAAGTTGAGCAAAACCAATAACGCACCAGCGGTCGATCCGGCAAATCCCACACCTCACCTAATACAGGCGCTTGAATTTCTGCGGCTCTCACCACCTCAGGAACTCGCTACCGCGCCCCCACCGGAGATACTGGACTGGGCCAGTCGTCACTGGGCCACACATGTGATACGTTCGGTAACAACGGGGGAGCGGAGCGCCCATGAACAAACCTGATCGTGCACCAGGCGCAACATCCTTGTTTGTTTTTGCACTGGGACTGTTAGTGTTCAGCTCACCACTCACAAAATGGTGGGCCGCGCAAAATTATCCATGGTTCGCACCCTTTGGGCTGTGGTTGGCATTAATTATTTTAATTGCCCTATTGCTTGGCCGCAGGTCACAGCATGAGCTTTAGCGTTGCTGCACTTTTCATCAGCGCAACGGCGTATTTATCCGTTTTATTCCTTATCGCACACGCTAGCGAGCGTGGCTGGATCCCGGCGAAAATCGTTCGGCATCCGATTGTCTATGTGCTTTCTTTGGGCGTGTATGCCACCAGCTGGAGTTACTACGGCAGCGTAGGGTTTGCGGAACGCTCCGGGCTTGCGTTTATCACCATTTATTTAGGGGTGACACTGGCGTTTGCGCTGACGCCGATCCTCCTTATGCCGCTACTCCGTTTAACGAGACGCCATCAACTCACATCGATAGCGGATTTGTTTGCGTTTCGATTTAACAGCCAGTTTGCCGGCGTTCTTGTCACCTTAATGATTCTAACCGGCAGCCTGCCCTACCTTGCCTTACAAATTCGAGCGGTTGCCGAATCCACCCAGGTCTTAAGCGACCAGTCACCGCCGCATACCATTGCGATTGTTTTTTGCATCATGGTGACGGTCTTCGCCATCATCTTTGGTGCCAGACACGTCACACCACGCGAAAAGCACAGCGGACTCGTTGCGGCGATTGCTTTTGAATCAGTGATTAAAATCGGGGCACTTGTGCTCATCGCCTTAGTGGCCGTGAAACTCGCCTTTGGCGAGCTTGGGGGTTTGGATCACTGGCTAAAAGAGAATCCGGACAAACTCACGCACTATTACTCGTCAGTATCCGGGGACAGCTGGACAGGACTTCTCTTTCTTGCTTTCGCTGCCGCTTTTTTGCTGCCACGACAGTTCCATATGCTGTTCACCGAGAATCTGCATAGCGCAGGACTTAGAACCGCAAGCTGGGCATTCCCCTTATTACTGTTAATCCTGGCAGCCGGGATTCCGCCGGTACTCTGGGCCGGACAAGCGCTGCAGATTGGCGGCTCCTCTGATTATTACGTTTTGGGCATCGCGCTTTTTTCTGAATCAGCCGTCTTGGCTTTATTGGCCTATTTAGGTGGCATTTCAGCGGCAAGCGCCATGATCATCGTCTCCACGCTTGCAATCTCCTCAATGTGTCTTAATCACTTAGTACTTCCGGTTGTCCGGATAACGCCTTATCAGGACCTTTATGCCACACTCCGCTGGGCACGACGCGTGCTGATTGCCGTTGTCATTGCCGCCGGTTACCTGTTTTATTTGAGTTTAGAGCGCACCGAGGGCCTCGTTTCCTGGGGGCTGATCTCCTTTCTTGCCATGGCGCAGCTCATTCCTGGGGTAATCGCAACGCTATTCTGGCCGGCTGCGAGTCGAAATGGCTTTATTGCGGGCCTATTGGCGGGCGGCGCAATCTGGGGCGCTGCAGCACTGCTACCGGCATTGAGCACCTTTGGGCCTATTCACATCGTTGGGGTTGATCTCGGCGCCACCCAAACACCAACGCATTTTGCCACTCTGGCCTTTTGGTCGGTAACAGCGAATGCGCTTATTTTCGTGCTCGTGTCGCTTTTTAGTCGCGCTTCAGTACAAGAAACGGAAGCAGCAGAAGCCTGTCATGATCTTAATACGCGTGTGCCTGAAGGCGGACTGCTGGCTAATTCCCCCAATCAGTTTATCGATCAGCTGGCCCCTGTGACAGGTGCCTCGGCGGCCGGTGCGGAAATCGAACGTGCGATGACCGATTTAGAACTGAGCTGGGAAGAAACAAGACCGGAGTACCTGCAACAGCTTCGTGAGCAGGTGCAACGAAATCTATCCGGCATGATGGGACCAATGCTGGCACGCGATATTGTCGACCAATGCCTTCGGCTTGATACCGATACGCACACGGCTTTGTCACAAAACGTTCGTCTGATCGAAGAACGCCTGGAGCGGCATAGAAAAGGTTTCTACGGCATTGCCGGCGAGCTTGATGCACTTCGTCGCTACCACCGACAGATATTGGAAGATCTGCCTCTGGGCGTCGTCGCTATCACGCCTAATGACCGAATATCGCGGTGGAATCCTGCCATGGAACAACTCACCGGCACCAGCGCACCAAGAATACTGGGCCGGCAAGTCAGCGAACTGCAGCCTCCCTGGGCGGATTTACTCGCCGAATTTGCCCATGAGGACGCTGCGCATGCCTACAAACGCCATATCCGACTGACCACGGGGGATTGTTGGCTGTCGCTACATAAAACCCTGATCTCAGGGGACGATCGTAGCAGCGAGGGTGACCGCCTGTTACTGATTGAAGATGTGACCGACGTTAACCGTCTTGAAAATGAGTTAACACACAGTGAGCGATTAGCCTCTATCGGCCGCCTTGCCGCCGGAGTAGCACATGAAATCGGGAATCCGATCACCGCCATCGCATGCCTGGCTCAAGAGCTGCGCGACGCAGCCGATCAACCGGAAGCCCAACAGATTCTCGAACAGACAGACCGCATTAACCACATTGTGCAGACGCTGATCGGTTACGCACACGCAGGCACCACTCCAGAGCCACGTCAGGCCAGGCCGGTTGCACTGGCGCCGGTCATTCAAGAAGCACAGCGGGTGCTTCAGCTCAATCCAAGTGCTCGACACATTCAATTTGAAGCGGCGGTCGATCCAACTCTCAAAGTGTTTGCTGAGCATCAGCGATTGGTGCAGGTTTTTGTGAATTTACTCAGCAATGCGGTTGATGCCTGCACAAGCGAGGACTCAGAGCAGGGGAATGTGAGCATCACTGCTAAGGTGTCTCGTGATCGGGTTGAAGTGCATGTGATCGATAATGGCCAGGGCATTCCTCCTGCCATCGCAGACAAGGTGCTTGAGCCCTTCTTCACCACAAAACCCCCGGGCCTAGGCACCGGACTGGGACTTGCATTAGCTTACAGTATCGTTCAAGACTATGAGGGAAGCCTGTCACTTCAGGCTCGACGTGGAAAGGCCACAGGAACTGAAGTCGTATTACGTCTAATTAGGGCAACCGAAGCTGATGGCTGAGATACTCATCATAGAAGATGAAACCGTCATTCGAGAGGCAGTAACTCGGCTGTTACAGCGCGATGGCCATTCTGTCTACGGAGCTGAGTCTGCAGAAGAGGCCCAACGCATGGGCGCATTATCGGATTATGATTTAATCCTTGCTGATCACCGGTTGCCCGGCCAGAACGGCAGCCATATGATCGATGTTGCCGACTCGACACCAGTAATCATCATGACGAGTTATGCAACAGTAAAATCGGCGGTCGATGCAATGCGCCAGGGCGCTGTGGATTACATTGCTAAGCCGTTTGATAACGCGGAGTTGTTATTAACCGTCCAACGCGCATTGCGTGAACACACCTTAAAGCGACAAAACGCCGCACTTCGCGCTCGTTTGGATGTTGAGTACCCAGTCACAGGCATTGTCGGTGATTGCCCCGCTATGATGAACGTTTTCGAACGCATCGCTCGCGTTGCCCCGACCGATACAACGGTGCTTATCCTGGGCGAATCAGGCACTGGCAAAGAACTGGTTGCGCGAGCCGTTCATGAGCAGAGTGCTCGTGCGGACGGGCCGTTAATTGCCGTGAACTGCGCTGCCATACCGGACTCACTCCTAGAAGCTGAACTATTCGGTCATGAAAAAGGCGCATTCACCGGTGCATACTCGGCCCGCGAAGGCCTCGTAGAAGCGGCTAATGGCGGGACACTTTTTTTAGATGAGGTCGCTGAGCTTCCCCTGCCCGCTCAGGCACGATTATTGCGGGTTTTACAGGAATCAGAGATTCGCCGGGTAGGCGCCTCACACTCCAAGCACATCGACATCCGTTTGGTGACCGCCACACACCGGGATCTTGACCAACTGGTTCAAGCCCAGGCGTTTCGGAACGATCTCTATTTTCGGATCAATGTGATGGAAATCGCGCTGCCACCGCTTCGTGAGAGAGGCGAAGACATTGCCGCACTGGCAGAGTTTTTGCTGGAGAAAGCCTGTCGCCGCCTGAACAGACCAGCCATGCATTTCACGCCCGATGCTTTGTCAGTAATAAATCAGTACTCATGGCCCGGCAACGTCCGCGAGCTCGAAAATCTGATTGAACGCGCTGTGATCATGCTGGATAGCGGAGAGGTTACCGCTGATCAGCTGGCCCTGCCAAGACAGAATCATAATGGGCAGCAGACGGCACCCGACCTATCCCTTGAAGCCTATTTTTGTAAATTCGTTCGCGAAAATGAAAATGGTATGACCGAGACGGAACTCGCAAAGCAATTAGGCATTAGCCGCAAAGCACTCTGGGAACGTCGGCAGCGGTTTGGACTTCAGCGTCGTGGCCAAGCAGGATAGCAAGGGTCGATAAAGGATTTCGAGTAACGGAAAATTTGAGGAGAGAAAAAGATATGTCAGCAGATAACATTTATCCGGTTCCCCAGGATGTGGCTGATCATGCATTGCTCAACCGGCAGCTTCCCTTCC
>JAGXLT010000083.1 GCA_018334525.1 Gammaproteobacteria bacterium | reverse complement strand
TCTTGTCGATTTAGCCGAGCGCGAGGCAGACACCATTATGCCGGGCTTTACCCATTTGCAGGTAGCCCAGCCCGTTAGCTTTGGCCATCATATGCTGGCCTGGTATGAAATGCTGGTTCGCGATGAGGGCCGATTCATTGACACGCGTGCGCGGATGAATCAAATGCCGCTGGGCTCAGCCGCGCTGGCGGGCACCACCTTTCCGATCGATCGGCAGCAAACCTGCGCTGAGCTGGGCTTTGACCAGCCCACGCGCAACTCGCTCGATGCGGTATCCGATCGCGACTTTGCCATTGAATTTACCTCGGCCGCGGCACTGACGATGACGCATCTCTCTCGCATGGCTGAAGAATTGGTGCTTTGGACTTCGCCGTTATTTAACTTTATTGATCTGCCCGATCGATTTTGCACGGGTAGCTCAATCATGCCGCAAAAGAAAAACCCGGATGTTGCTGAGCTGGTTCGGGGTAAAAGCGCGCGGGTGCATGGGTCCCTGCATACATTGCTAACGCTTATGAAAGGCCAGCCCCTGGCCTACAATCGCGACAATCAGGAAGATAAAGAGCCACTTTTTGACGCCGCTGATGCGCTCAGAGACAGCCTGCGCGCCTTTGCCGATATGATTCCGGCAATGAGCGTAAATCGTGATCAGACCCGCAACGCGGCAAAGGCCGGGTTTGCCACGGCCACGGATCTGGCCGATTACCTGGTGCGTCGGGGCATCCCCTTTCGGGATGCCCATTCCATTGTGGGTCAGGCCGTTGCGCTGGGCGTTACCCAACAATGTGATCTGGCCGACCTATCACTGGAAACGCTGCAGAGCTTTTCTGATGTGATCGAAGCGGATGTGTTTGAGGTCTTAACACTCGAAGGCTCGCTTGCCGCACGTGATCACTTTGGTGGCACAGCACCTGCTCAGGTACGCCAGCAGGTGGCCGCGGCACGCGCTCGGCTGGCAGACGACTAGCCGGCCAATCCCAGGCGCTGAGTCAGCCACTCGCCCACGGCACGAATCTCTTCCAGGCAGACCTGATGCGCCATCGGATATTCATGCCATTCCACGGGATAGCCCAGTGCTTCAAGCGCATCACGTGCAGTCTGACCCATCTCAAAAGACAGCACCGGATCCTGATGGCCATGCGCAAGAAAAATCGGCGTTTGCCGATTGGCGCTCGCCCGTGCCTGCGCCAAATGATCACGCAGCGGCAGATAGGTAGACAGGCCCATCACGCCGGCCAGGCCGTCGGCATAACGCAACCCGGTATGCAGCGCTAAAGCACCGCCTTGAGAAAACCCGGCCAGCACCAAACGTGATGCGGGCACTCCGCGCGTGGCCTCATGCGCGATCAGTGCCTCAATCCATCCGGCGGCGCGATCCAGACCCGGTTCATCCACCGGAGTCCCCGCGGTCAGCCCGTAAACGTCATACCAGGCTGGCATCACCATGCCGCCATTTACCGTCACCGCCTGCTGGGGTGCATGCGGGAAAACAAATCGTACCGAGGCATCAGCAGGTAGCTGCAGCTCAGGCACAATCGGTTCAAAATCATGGCCATTAGCACCCAGGCCATGTAACCAAATCACGCTGGCCCTGGCATCAGCCGGGCCGACTTCCACGGTTTCGAGCAACGCTTCGCTCATTGCTAAGATCACTCCTGTCAGGACACGATAAACCGCAAGCCTGCCACAGCAGGTATACTACGCGCCAATAAAAGGAGACTGCGCCATGTCGCGACCGACACAGCTGCTTGCATTAGTACTGAGCCTCTGGCTTCTCACCGGCTGCGGTGTAAAAGGGGGGCTGACCATGCCGCCCGATGCGCCACCGAGCGAAGGTGAAGCAACGAGCGAATCATGATTTTTAGTCGCCGGCAGGGTGCGCTAACGATCGAAGACTGTGCGGTATCGGACTTAGCCGAACGCTTTGGTACCCCGTTTTATGTCTATTCCCGCGCGGCGATCGAGCAGGCCTGGCGTGCGTACGATGCCGCCTTTGCCGAGCGTGATCATCTGATCTGCTATGCGGTAAAAGCTAACGCAAATCTGGCCGTTTTACAGCTGCTTGCTGAGCTGGGCAGCGGTTTCGATATTGTTTCGGGTGGCGAGCTTGAGCGCGTGCTAAAAGCGGGCGGGCAGCCGCAACGCATTGTTTTTTCCGGCGTGGGTAAAAGTCGCGCTGAAATTGCGCGCGCGTTAGAAGTGGGCATTCTGGCGTTTAACGTTGAATCAGAAGCAGAGCTTGAGCGAATCTCAGAGGTTGCCGATGCGCTTGGCAAAACCGCTTCCATCTCGCTGCGCGTCAACCCCGATGTGGATGCCCGTACGCATCCCTACATCTCAACCGGGCTGAAAGATAATAAGTTTGGTATCGATATTCATCGTGCCGAAGCGGTGTATGTGCGCGCAGCGCAATTACCGGGGCTGCGTATTACCGGGTTGGATTTTCATATCGGCTCGCAACTCACCGAGATCGAACCACTGGTTGATGCCCTATCGCGCAGCCTGGCGCTGGTCGACCGGCTGGCAGAACAAGGCATCACCCTAAGTCATTTGGATATTGGCGGCGGGCTGGGCATCTCGTATCAAGACGAAACCCCACCTACACCGGCGGCATTAGCTAAGGCCATTGAACCCCTGCTGACCGGTCGCCCGCAGCGACTGTTAATGGAGCCAGGGCGCGCTATTGTGGGTGAGGCCGGGTTGCTGATAACCAAAGTGGAGTACATCAAAACGGGGCATCGTGATTTTGCCATTGTTGATGCGGCCATGACTGATTTGCTGCGCCCGGCGCTCTACGATGCCTGGCAGCGCATTGAAACGGTCGATGCCGGGCAGGGTGAGGCACACTTTTATGACATCGTCGGCCCGGTTTGCGAAACGGCTGATGTCCTTGGGCGCGAACGCCATTTAGCACTGGCCCCCAATAGCCTGCTGGCGGTTTTTGATGCGGGGGCCTACGGCTTTGCCATGGCCTCGCAGTACAACGCGCGGCCGCGCGCCGCAGAAATACTGGTCGATGGCGATCAAGCGCACATTATTCGTCATCGCGAATTACTGGAATCGCTCTGGCAGGGCGAAGTGCTACTGGGCTCGCCATGAGTCTGTCGTTTACCAAAATGCAGGGGCTAGGTAACGATTTTGTTGTGCTCGATGGCGTGCGTGAGTCGATTCGCTTAATGCCGGAGCAAATTCGTCACATTGCTGATCGCCGCTTGGGTGTGGGCTGTGATCAGCTACTGCTGGTAGAGCCGGCCACGCTTGCAGGTGCTGATTTTCGTTATCGTATTTGGAATGCGGATGGCGGAGAGGTTGAGCATTGCGGTAACGGCATACGCTGTGTTGCCCGCTTTATTGCTGAGCGCGGCTTAAGTGACGCCCGCCACCTTACCTTTCAGACCCGGCACGGGCTGATCAGAACCGAGCGACTTAACGACGGGCGGGTACGTGTGGATATGGGCCCGCCGATGCTCGAGCCCGCCCGCATCCCGTTTCTAGCGGATACCCGGGCCAACCAGTACCCGCTGCGGGTTGCCGATAACATCTGGCAGATCGCCGCTGTTTCGATGGGCAATCCGCATGCTGTGTTACGCGTCGATGATGTGGATCAGGCGCCCGTCGACACACTCGGGCCACTCATTGAGCAGCACGCCGACTTTCCCGAACGGGTCAATGTGGGTTTTATGCAGATTGTGGATCGCCAGCACCTGCGATTACGAGTTTTTGAGCGGGCGGTGGGCGAGACACCGGCTTGCGGCACAGGCGCCTGCGCTGCTGTTGTAGCGGCCATTCTCAATGGCTGGACGGATGCCAAAGTAGAAGTTAGCGTACCCGGCGGTCAGCTAATGATAGACTGGCAGGGTGTTAATACGCCGGTTTGGATGACCGGCCCGGCAGTCAGTGTCTTTGAAGGAAGACTAGCAGCAGGCATGGCATGACGCGACAAACCAAAAAATCCGAGCCCATTGAGGGCAGCATTAACGAGGAACAGGTCCTCGATTTTCTGCGCACACACCCTGATCTGCTGCGTCGTCATAACGATGTGCTCAGCGCGCTCGACATCCCGCATGACAGTGGCGATGCCATTTCCTTAGTTGAATATCAGGCCCGGATTTTACAGAACAAAAACCGTGAGCTTTCGACACGACTTGAGCATCTGCTTTGGATTGCGCGCGATAATGATCGGCTGGCCGAGCAAATGCACCGCTTCACACTCGAAATGCTCAGCGCTAATGATCTTGAAGAAGCGCTGGTTGCCTTACGCGATGGCCTACGGCAGGATTTTAAGGCCGATGTAGTGCAAGTCATTTTAATTGCCGATAAAGCCCCGACTGACACCATTCCCGTACTGGCGCCGGATGACACCGCGACCGAGGCCCTACAGGCACATTTCTCGCATGACACGCCCGTGCTGGGTGAGTTGGATAGCGAACGCCTGCAACTGGTCTTCGGTGAGCAGGCCACCGACATCCGCTCAGCGGCCGTCGTTCCATTAGACGAGCCACCGGTGCTGGGCTACATCGCCATTGGTAGCCGTGACCCCAATCGCTATCACATCGAACAGGGGACGATCTTTCTCGGCCACCTTGGTGCGCTGGTCAGCCGTATTTTACGCCGTGCCCTCGAGCCCTGATCCATTGGCTGAGGGGCTTGAGCGCTACCTCAGCTACCTGCGTCACGAGCGCCGCCTGGCAACGCTGACCTGCGAGCATTACGCGCGCGATCTACAACACTTCATAACGCACTGCCGTGATGCGGGCATTACGCAATGGTCTGGTGTTGATGAGGGCCAGGTCCGCAGCTGGGTTGCCCAACGGCACCGCCGCGGCCTGGGCTCACGCTCGTTACAGCGCGGCCTCAGCGCGCTACGCAGCCTGTTTCGCTTTCTGCAGCGTGAGCAGCTGGCCACGCAAAATCCGGCCACCGGTGTACAGGCACCCAAACAACGCCGCACACTGCCTCATACCTTAGATGCCGATAGCATGGCGCAGCTTCTCGATAGCCAGGCCGGGCCGGCCGGCGATGATCCTCTGGCCATTCGCGATCGGGCCGTGTATGAGCTGATTTACAGCGCCGGGCTGCGGCTTGCCGAAGTCGCCGCATTAAACACCGCCGATATGGATGGCAGCACCACGGAGCTGCGGATTACCGGAAAGGGCGCGAAAACCCGAATCGTTCCGGTGGGTCGAATGGCCCGAGAAGCCGTGGCCGACTGGTTAAAAATCCGCGCTCAACTGGCAACGCCACAACAGCCGGCACTGTTTGTTAGCCGCCGTGGCACGCGGTTATCTCATCGCGCAATTCAACAACGCCTGCATGAACGCGCGCAGCATCAGGGCCTGGGCCAACAGGTACACCCGCATATGCTCCGGCATGC
>JAGXLT010000082.1 GCA_018334525.1 Gammaproteobacteria bacterium | reverse complement strand
ATGTATCTCGAAAACAAGCTGCGTGAGCCGGGTGGAATTCAGCTTGATGGTGTTGATATCGATTTAAGCAAGGTCAAAGTGCCGAACTACTTTGTCTCTGCCAAAGAAGATCATATCGCCCCCTGGTATGCCTGTTATACGGGTGCGAAGTTGCTCGGTGGCCGTGGTCGCTTTGTACTGGGTGGATCCGGGCATATCGCTGGTGTAATTAATCCGCCCGAAAAACAAAAGTACGGCTATTGGACCAATTCGCGCCGACCGAAAGATCCGGAAGCCTGGCTGGCCAATGCAGAGCAGCATGAAGGTTCCTGGTGGTTGGACTGGGTTGACTGGTTGAAGCCAAAACAGGGCGGTACTGTGCCGGCGCGCGAACCTGGCGGCGGGGTATTAAAGCCGCTTGCTGATGCACCAGGGCAGTACGTCAAGGAAAGCCACGATGGCCGATAAGACACCCCGGGTGGGGATTGTTATGGGGAGCCGCTCTGATTGGGAAACCATGACGCATGCGGCTAGCCAGCTATCCGATTTTGATATTGCCCATGAGTGCAAAATTGTTTCTGCGCACCGCACGCCGGCCCGAATGGCCGAGTACGCGGCAACCGCTGAGCCCCGTGGTTTAGTGGCCATTATTGCCGGTGCAGGGGGGGCAGCACATTTGCCGGGCATGCTGGCTGCGCAGACGCCAGTGCCTGTGCTTGGTGTGCCGGTGAAAAGTCGGGCCCTAAAGGGGATGGATTCGCTCTTATCAATCGTGCAAATGCCAGCGGGCGTGCCGGTTGCCACCTTTGCGATTGGCGAAGCGGGCGCGCGCAATGCCGCCTTATTTGCAGCAGCAATTCTGGCGCGATTTGATGGTGTAGTGGCAGAGGCTTTAAACGGCTTTCGGGCCGCGCAGACGCAACGGGTGATGGAGGACGAGCTGCCTTGAGCAAACCGATTCTGCCGGGGGCAACGATCGGCATTCTAGGTAGCGGGCAGCTTGGGCGAATGCTCGCTCAGAGTGCACGGCAAATGGGCTATCGAGTCTCTACACTGTCGCCGGAAAAAGACTCGCCCACCGGGCAGATCGCCGATCATGAAGTGGTTGCTGATTACTCCGACCTTGATGCCATTGAGCAGTTTGCACGGGCTGTCGATGTGGTGACATTTGAGTTTGAGAACGTTGCGTCTGAGGCAACCGCCGCCGCAGCAAAGCACGCCCCGGTGCGTCCGGATGGCCAGGTCCTGCATATCACCCAAAATCGCCTACGTGAAAAACAGGCGTTATCTGCAGCAGGTCTGCCACTGACACCCTTTGCACCGGTTACCGATTTAGCCTCGTTGGAGGCAGCCATCACTAAACTCGGTTGCCCGGCGATCCTGAAAACAGCCGGCTTTGGTTATGACGGTAAGGGGCAGGTGCGTATTAATCAGGCATCGGAGGCATCCGCAGCCTGGGCAGTCATCGGTGCACAAGCAGCGGTGTTGGAACAAGTCGTAGATTTTGAGCTTGAGCTCTCGGTCGTCGCGGCCCGTGGCCTGAATGGTCAGGTTGTTGATTATGGGCTGATTGAAAACCGGCACAGTCAGCATATTCTTGATCTGTCGATTGCCGATTTGCCGCTATCAGCCGCGCAAACAGCCGCCGCGCATGAAATTGCCCACGGGGTGTTGGAATCACTCGGCGTGGTGGGAGTGCTGTGTGTGGAGCTGTTTTTAACGAAAAACGGTGATCTGCTTATTAACGAGGTGGCGCCACGCCCGCACAATTCGGGGCATTTAACGATAGAAGGCTGCCCGACCGGTCAGTTCGCTCAGCAGTTGCGTGCTGTTTGCGGATTGCCGTTAGGCGATACAACGCGACATTGTGCGGTGGCGATGGCTAATCTGCTGGGCGATTTGTGGCAGGTGGATGGTAGGTCCCAAACGCCGGATTGGTCGCGGGCATTGGCAAACCCGCGTGTTAATTTGCATTTATATGGAAAGGCTAAGCCCCGCCCGGGCCGAAAGATGGGGCATATCACAGCGCTTGCGGCAACGCGTGAAGAGGCGGCGCAAAGTGCATTGGCAGCGCGAGCTGCGCTTCTATCCAATTAACTAAAAGAGTATTCCCATGTGGTTTCGCAATCTGTGCGTTTATCAGCTTGCTGATGCTTTCGCGTTAAGTTCTGAGCAATTAGAGTCGCGGCTGGAAGGGGCGGCATTTCAGCCCGTCGGTCCGCATGATCCGGAAACACGAGGCTGGGTATCGCCATTAAGCAGTGGTGGCGAACTGTTGGCTCATGTGGCCGGCCCACGCATGATGATTTGCCTGCAAACGGAAGTCCGCGTGCTGCCGGCAGCCGTGGTGAAAGAGAATGTAGAGCAGCGCATGGAAGAGCGTGAAGCGGCAATGGCGCGGCCTTTGGGTAAGCGCGAGCGTACTCGGCTTAAAGAAGAGGTGACGATGGATCTTTTGCCCCGCGCATTTACCAAGCGGCGTAAAACCTATGGTTACCTGGATATGGAAAATCGCTGGCTGGTGGTTGATGCGAGCAGCTGGAAAGAGGCAGAGGTCTTTACCGAAGATCTGCGAGCGGCGCTGAGCAGCTTGCCGTTGCGGCCGCTACAAACAGACTCAGCACCGCATCAGGTCATGACAGAGTGGCTGGCCCATGATCGGTTTCCCGGTGATGTAGAGCCGGGAGAGGAAGCCGTTTTTGAAGACCCACGCAGCGAAGGGGCAGAGATCAGCTGCCGCCGACAGGATTTAAGAAGTAACGAAATTCGCGCCCACATTAAAGCGGGTAAGCGCGTTAAGCGCTTGGCCATTGCCTGGGACCAGCGTCTTGAAGCCGTGATTGATACTGACCTATCCATTAAGCGTTTACGTTTTGCTGATTTGGTGCAATCCGAAAGCGGTGATCGTGAGGCGGAAACGCCGGCAGAGCGCTTTGATGCCGACTTTGCCATGATGACTGGCGAACTGGCCCGATTTATTCCGCGTCTGCTGGAATGGTTTGATTAGCCTATATATCATTTAGCTATATACATAGCACGAACGATTCCTTTTCATTGCTAAGAATCGCGGTAGCCTACGGGCAATCTTTTTCAATATTGGAGTGGTTCCATGCATAAGGTAAAGGCGGTAATTGCTGCCCTGGCATTGTTTGTATCCGGTGGTGCCGTGTTGGCTGCGCCTGCCGTAACGCCTTTGGTTGACAGCGCGTGGCTGGCCGAAAATCTACAGGCTGACAATCTTGTCATTATTGATGTGCGCAGCGGAATTGACGGCACGAATGCAGAAGGGTTTGCCGCCGGGCATATTCCGGGTTCTGTTTATGCCAGCTACACCGATGGCGGCTGGCGAACTGCCGTGAACGGTGTGCCGGGCATGACGCCAGCACTTGAGGATCTTCAAACTTACATTCAAAGCCTGGGCGTGAGTAATGACGACGCGGTTGTGATTGTTCCGGCAGGTGTTGGATCAACCGACTTCGGCAGCGCCGCGCGGGTCTATTGGACCTTTAAGCTGTTAGGTCATGATGCCGTTGGTATTTTGAACGGTGGCCTGAAAGGCTGGGTGGATGCCGGTGGTGAGCTGGCAACGGGTCAGACAAATGCCACCGCGGGTAATTTTACGGCTGATTTGCGCCCGGAGCTTCTGGTTAGCGCAGAGCAGGTTCAAGCCGGAGCAAACGGCAGCGCACAGCTGGTGGACGCGCGGCCGGGTGCACAGTTTCGTGGTGAGGCGAAACATCCCGCATCAGCAAATGCCGGCACCATTCCTGGCGCAACCAGCCTAGAAGAGCATTTGTTAGTGCAGGAAGGATCTTCAAACTTTGTGGATGCGGCCGAAGTGGCGCGTCTGGTTGATGCCGCCGGTATTGATGGAAGCCAGCCTATCGTTTCGTTCTGCAATACCGGGCATTGGGCTGCTACCGTTTGGTTTGCGTTGTCTGAAGTGGCCGGGCTGGAGAGCGTTGCGATGTACGATGGCTCCATGACCGAGTGGACGCAGGATTCAAACCGTCCCTTGGTAGCCGGTCAGCAGGCGCTTAGCGATCTGTTGAACTAGGCCCTGCCGTCAATTATGTCGACACTGGCTGAAGCTATTAATGGAGAGCGCCCTGCAAGTGCTAAACGCCTGCAGGGCGATCGCTTTGTACTAACGGTTGTTGGTATCGCGGCTTTGGTGCTTGGCGCGCTGATTTGGCATTACGCGTCAGCAAAATTTGTGGCGTTATTTTTAATTGGTGGCGGCCTGGGCATTGCTCTTTATCATGCCGCTTTCGGATTTACCGCCGGCTGGCGAAACTACATTGTTAAGCGTCGCAGCCGTGGGCTTCGTGCACAGCTGATACTGCTTGCAGTGGCGTCAGTGTTGTTCATTCCGGTGGTCGCCAGCGGTCTGGCCAACGGCGCTATCGCGCCCGTGGGCGGTTTTGTGATTGTTGGCAGTTTTTTATTTGGTATCGGAATGCAGCTTGGCGGGGGTTGCGGCTCGGGCACGCTGTTTACCGTGGGTGCCGGCAACCGGCGCATGTTGATTACCCTGATTGCGTTTATTGTTGGCTCGGTTCTGGGCACACTTCATTTGCCCTGGTGGCTGGCTGGACCTAATATCGGCGCGGTCGATCTGGCTCGATCGCTTGATCCGCTGGGCGCGATTCTGCTTCAGGTCTCTGTGTTGCTCGCATTAATCTGGGTGGTTCTTAATGTAGAGCGAGAGCGGCATGGCGCCGCGGAGCGGCTGTTTGTGCGTCCGGACGGCTCCTGGTGGGTCACCCTAATCGGGGGTGGGTGGCCGTTGATTTGGGGTGTGATCGCGCTGGCCGGATTAGGTCTGGCCACTTTGCTCATCGCAGGGCAACCCTGGGGGATTACGTTTGCTTTTGCGGTGTGGGGCGCTAAAACCCTAGCCGCGATGGGCGTGGATATGAGCCAGTTCGAATACTGGAGCTGGCCGTATCCTGCCCGGGTCTTACGTGAAAGCGTGTTGGTGAATGTGACCTCGGTGATGAATTTCGGACTGCTTTTAGGGGCAATGCTGGCTGCCGGATTGGCGGGCCGGTTTAATGCGGGCAGTCAAAACCGCTTAGGGCTGTTAAATGTGAGTGCAGCCATTATTGGCGGATTGTTAATGGGCTATGGTGCCCGGCTCGGGTTTGGTTGCAACATCGGCGCATTTTTTAGCGGTATCGCTACGGCCAGTCTGCACGGTTGGGTCTGGTTGGTTTTTGGTTTTCTCGGCTCAATCGTTGGCGTTGCGCTTCGGCCTCGGTTTGGTATGGATAATTAACCAATGAGTACTGAAAAACCACGCTACAGCCGAATCAATCTCATTGTGACGTTAGTTATCCTGATTATGCTGGTTATGCTCGATCATTGGGCATCAACCGGCGGTTGACGACTCAGCCAGCGCGCCCGCCAAATCAGAGCCA
>JAGXLT010000081.1 GCA_018334525.1 Gammaproteobacteria bacterium | reverse complement strand
GACCAATGACCTCCCGGCACTGCCCTTCCTGCTCGAGGGGATCGCCGATGATCGCGAGCTGATGTTTGATGATGGGATTCATCCCAATGCCGCCGGACAGGAACGGGTGCTGGGAAATGTCTGGGAGGTGGTGGCGCCGTTGTGGGGGCTGGATGACATGGAAACACCCGAGGAAGCGCGCTTCGGACTCTACACTTGTGTCGCTGGGAGTCGTTCCAAGGGACGTTTACGCGGCGCATCCGCCGTTTAACGCGTTAAGCGGCGGATGCGCCGCGTGACACACCTGAAGAGAGTCTCGATAGCGAGCTTAATAACTTGATTTGTAGTCATAAGCAGGCCGAGTCTGCGTTGGTCACAAGACGTTATGCGGTGCTTAGGGCGCCCATTTGTAGTTATGCAGTTGGTGTTTTTGTCATTAATATTGACGTGAGATATAGTCTATATTTAGGGAAAAATTTACCAAAATAGGACATCAGTATGATTAAGCCGGAGTCGCCCGCCAATGAAGCAGAAAGGCTGCATGCCTTAAGAACGCTCGAAATTCTTGATACTTCTCATGAAGAACGATTTGATCGCGTAACTAGAATGGCCAAGCGTATGTTTGGCGTAGAAATTTCACTGGTTACCCTAGTTGATGAGGAAAGGCAGTGGTTTAAATCAAAGCAAGGGTTGGACGCACCTGAGACATCAAGGGAAATATCATTCTGTGGCCATGCCATCAATCAGGATGGTTTGTTTATTATTCCAAATGCGGTTGAAGATGAGCGGTTTTATGATAACCCTCTCGTTACCGATGGGCCCAATATCCGGTTTTATGCAGGTTATCCGCTGAAGTTAAGGCAAGGTATCAACCTGGGGACTTTGTGCCTTATCGACTCAAAGCCAAAGCATTTGAATGAAGAGGATGAGCAGTTATTAAATGACTTGGGAGCAATGATTGAGCAAGAGATCAAATCAGTTCAGTTAGCAACACTGGATGAATTGACCTTGATATCGAACCGAAGGGGATTTTTGACATTGGCTGATCATAGCCAAAAAGTTTGTCGACGCAAGAAAATTCCGATGTCAATAATTTTATTTGATCTCAATAAATTTAAGCCAATTAATGATAACTACGGGCATCATGAAGGTGATTTTGCTTTAAGGAAGTTTGCAGAGGTAATGCGTAGTGTATTCCGTGAGAGTGATGTGATTGGCAGATTCGGTGGTGATGAGTTTGTGGTCATGCTTACTGATTCCAGCAATGAAGTAATTACCAGCATTCTGGACCGATTTAGAACAGAAATGGACGCAATGAATAAGGTGATTAGCAAGCCTTACCGTATCGAATACAGTTCCGGCGTGGCAAGCTTCTCGTATGATACAGAGCAATCGTTAGAAGAAATGATTGCGCAAGCCGATGCAGCAATGTACGAAAAAAAGAAAGACAGGGAGCGATAGACCTAGTGGATTCGTCTGTGTTGCCACGATATGGTCATTAAAATAACTTCTAAGAAGCCGTGAGCGACCGCATAACAAGTGCAATCAATCGGACTTGGGTTAGTTGTCACCATTTTTGCTAAAAGTCGCAAAAAAAACTGCGCCATCTAACCCAGACCGGAGGTGCTAGCGTTATGGGGTCATAGGTCCTGGTCATGGCATTCAGTGAAATCGAAATGGCACGATACAAAAGGGAGGTCGGTGCCTACGTTGATGGCAAGCGTCCCCCGTCCCATATTCGAAAACAACTTGATATAGGTTTGCGTATCAAGGGGCAGTCCGTAGAAATGTTCGAGAGCCAGTCTCGCTGGGATGACCCGCAAGAAATAATGGAGAATCGCTGGTGCGAAAACAACGTATGTGAAAACACAAAAAGTAGGGAAGGTGTTTTGGCAGCGTGCTGACCTTGGTCTCAAGAAGCAAGTGCAACACTTTCGGCGAACTGGTTTGACTCTTCGGCCATGACTTCATTGGGTGTTTTGAAATCGAGCGCCTTGCGTGGCCGATTGTTCATCAGGTCGGTGATGTCTTTGAGCTGGGTCTGCGTTACCTGACTCAGGTCGGTGCTTTTGGGTAGAAACTGTCGAAGCAGGCCATTGGTGTTCTCGTTGCTGCCGCGTTGCCAAGGGGCGTGCGGATCGGCAAACCAAATGGTCATGTTCAGCCGCTTGGAAAGTTCGGCGTGAGGGGCCATCTCACTGCCACGGTCATGGGTCATGGTCTCGCGTACGCAGGCGGGCATGTGGCGCATCTGCCGGGTGAGGCTGTCGAGGGCAGCGGTCGCCTCGCAACCTCTCATGCGACACAGAACGACATAACGGGTCTTGCGTTCGACCAGCGTGCCGACAGCCGAGCGGTTGAAGGCGCCCTTGATGAAGTCGCCCTCCCAGTGGCCGGGAGCGAGCCGCCCCTCGATCTCTTCGGGGCGGTGCCGGATGCGCAACTCGTCGGGCACCATCGGGCTGCTGGCGAGCGTTCGGTGGCGACGAGGCCCTCGCTTGCTGCGTTGTTGGCGGAGCGCCTCGATCATCTCTCGGCGCAGCGCGCCCTTTGGATGGGCATAGATCGCGGCGTAGATGGTTTCGTGACTGACTTGTTTTTCGGGGTCTTCGGGATGCATGCGCCTGAGTCTGCCGGCAATCTGCTCGGGAGACCAGCAGCGATAGAGCAAACCTCGCCTGACCGTCTCGTAGAGCGCGGCGTCAGGGCTGAGCTTGCGGCGGCGACGGGAATAGACCCGCCGCGCTTGAGACGCTTTAGTGGCGGCCGTTGGGCAGTAGCCCTGATCGTCGTCCTGGCCACGGCGCAACTCTCGACTGATCGTGCCGGGATTTCGACCAATACGCTGGGCGATTTCTCGGCCGGAACAGCCCTCCAGGTGGAGGAGAGAAATCTGGGCGCGCTCGACGGAATTGAGGTGCTGGTATTGCTGGCTCATTGACTCATCCTGACAGGCTCAGAGTGGCCTGTGTTGCACTTGCAGGTTGAGTCTGCCCAGGTTCCGCCCCCGATGAACCCCGCTGCCAGAGCGATGACAACGGCAAAGATCGTCAGGATCCAGTACTCGGCTTCCATATCCACTCCTTCGCACCCGATTGCCGGGCGCCGGTGCGCACTGCGGGCACCTGCGCCCGATTGTTCGCTTCTTCTCCCAACGCTACGCTATCACCGCCATCGCGTCTGCGGTTGATTGCATCCAGCCCGCCCCCGCAAAGCGCTTGCCAGCTGCGCTAGGATCAACAATGTAGGCAGCCAACGGATTCCAAGCATGAACCCGCGCCAGTTGTAGCAGGCCCTCGAGCGCATCGACGGCAAAGCTTACAAAGCGACCAAGACATCGCCGGCCGCCCGAATTCGAGCGCTTCGAAGTGGAAAAGCGAAAAAAGGGGTCAGGCCTTGCAATCCAACATATCGCCGTTAGCCATGTTGCCATGACAAGACCACCTCGCATTGAGTTGGCTGGCGGGCTATATCACGTCACCCCGCGCGGTACCCGACTATTCGCCGAGGTGCCCCCTTGTGGATCAGTAGTGGTACCGAAGCTGGGCGATGAGCAAGGCGTCTTCCGTGACCTTGTAGACCATCCGGTGCTCTTCATTGATCCGGCGTGACCAGTAACCGGCGAGGCTGTGCTTGAGGGGCTCGGGTTTGCCGATGCCTTCGAAGGGTTCGCGCCTGGTTTCCTTGATCAGCTTGTTGATGCGGCTGAGCAGTTTCTTGTCCGTTTTCTGCCAGTAAAGGTAATCCTCCCAGGCGTGCTCGGAGAAGACGAGCTTCATTCGAGGAGTTCCTTTTCCTGACCTCCGCCTTGCTCCAGTTCGGCAACGGATTCCAGCAAACGGCGGGCGTTCTTTGGTGCGCGCAGGAGATAGGCGGTTTCTTGCAGCGCTTCGTAGTCCTCGAGGGAGATCATGACCACGGACGTTGACTTGCTTCGGGTAATGATCACGGGGGAATGGTCTTCGCAGACCCGCTCCATGGTTTTTGCCAGATGGCTTCTGGCGGCTGTGTAACTGATGGCATCCATGACGCTGCTCCTGTACAGGAAATTGGCTATGTACAGAATAGCGTACGGTTCGGTGTCTGGCAATCGGCGGCACAGGGGCCGGTTATCCGAGGCCTGGCGGCTGCAAACCGGCTGGCTAAGCCTGCCGTTGGTTTGCACCGTTGCAAATTGGCTCCACCCTCCACCGGTGGAGGGCGGCGGCGTACTCCATGGACGGGTAGCTCAACCGAGTCTCCGGATCGCCGTACCACATCGTCGGTGCTCCGGTTGACCGGTCGTCATCCATCGAGCGGTTCATGCCAGAATGTCCGCTCGATCAGGGGAGGGCGACACAACGCATGAGCATCTGGAAGAGCAGCGCGGTTTTCGGGTCGATGACCATGCTGTCGCGCATCCTGGGGTTCGTGCGCGACATGCTGCTCGCGCGGGTCTTCGGCGCCAGCGCGGCCATGGATGCCTTCTTCGTGGTCTTCAAGATCCCCAACTTCCTGCGCCGACTGTTTGCCGAAGGCGCCTTCCAGCAGGCCTTCGTGCCGGTGCTCTCGGAATACCGCGAGACCGGCACGCGCGCCGAGCTTAAGGATTACGTCGACCACATGTTCGGCACGCTGGCGGCCGTGCTGGTGGTGGTCGTGGCACTGGGGCTGGCCGGCGCGCCGCTGTTGATCTTGCTGTTCGCGCCGGGTTTCACCGACGACCCGGCCCAGCGCGAGCTGGCCGAGCAGATGCTGCTGATCACCTTTCCCTATCTGCTCTTCATTTCGCTGACCGCGTTTGCCGCCAGCGCCCTGAATGCCTTTGGGCGCTTCGCCATGCCGGCGCTCGCGCCCATCTGGCTCAATCTCAGTCTGATCGCGGCGACCCTGTTGGCCGCCCCGCTGTTCGAGCAGCCGGTGATGGCGCTGGCCTGGGGCGTGTTCATCGCCGGTGTGCTGCAGCTGTTCTTCCTGCTGCCGTTTCTCGCCCGGCTGGGGTTGCTGCCGCGCCCGCGGCTGGGCCGGCATGCGGGGGTGAGAAAGACGCTGCGCCTGATGTTGCCCGCGATGTTCGGTGCCTCGGTCACCCAGATCAACCTGCTGGTGGACACCATCCTGGCCTCCTTGCTGGTGGCCGGCTCGGTGAGCTGGCTCTATTACAGCGATCGGCTGGTCGAGTTGCCGCTGGGCGTGTTCGGCGTGGCGATCGGCACCGTGATCCTGCCCGCCCTTTCACGAGCCTTCGCCCGGGGCAGCGACGAGGATTACAATCGCACCGTCAACGGCGCGTTGCGGCTGACGCTGCTGATCGGCGTGCCGGCCATGGCGGGCCTGATCGGGCTTTCCGTACCGATCCTGGCGACGCTTTTCCAGTACGATGCCTTTACCGCCACGGACACGCAGATGGTGTCGATGGCGATGATGGCCTACGCGCTGGGCCTGCCCGCGTTCCTCCTGATC
>JAGXLT010000080.1 GCA_018334525.1 Gammaproteobacteria bacterium | reverse complement strand
CGCACCCCTTTGCCCAGCTGATTTAAGCGCCGTAACACTAATCGTTACGATGAATGGACCTAACACGGCCACTATAGCGACGAGATAAATCAAAAAAATCGATGGCGTAAAACTACCGGGTGCTGCAGCCAGGGGACGCGGTGGAAACCGCACAAAAACATCAGGATTACCGCCAGCAAGCCAAACCCCGACCAGGGGGGCTGTCACCATCAGCAGAACCACCCATACTAAGGGCCGAAAATATCGCAGCGTAACTGAATCACTCGCCATCAGTAGGCCTTATTTCCACCAACTCCCAGGTAAAACCCAGGGCCTCAATATCCTGCTGCAAGACCTGCATTCCCTCGGCCACTTCAACCGGCGCACCACGCAGCCCCAGCTCCAAAGCAAAACCTTCAACGCGGGTATTCGGCAGGCAGGATAACCGTAAAGCCGGATAACGCGCCTCAAACCGCTCAAGCAAGGGAATCACATCACTCTCACGTGCGCCCTCCACCCCGATGGCCTGCTCAACCCAGCGCGCGGAATCCTGCCATTCCAGGTATTCGTTATCTAACACCCACGCCATCATTGGCCACGCCATGCTGGGGAAACCCGGCAGAAAATGATGACGACCCACACTAAAACCGGGAATCTGATTAACAGGGTTCGGAATTAAGCGCGCCCCCACGGGAAACTCAACCAGACGCATACGATGCGGTGGCTCGACCGGTCGCCCGAACCGCGCTTCTAACGCGGCTGCACCCTCAGGATGAGGGGCAATACCCACACCTAGCGCCTCAGCCGCGCATTGCCGCGTGCGATCATCCGGCGTTGCACCAATCCCGCCGCAGCTGAAGACCACATCCGACCCTGCCATCGTCTCTTTTAACGTCTGGGTAATTAGCGGTGCCTCGTCACTAATCAATCGACACCATCTTAGCTCGAGCCCGCGCTCTGCGAGCAGGCTGATCAGGTGAGAGAAATGTTTATCCTGCCGCTTACCCGATAGCAGCTCATCACCAATAACGACCAGACCAAAGCCCTGCATTAGCGCACCGCCACCGATGCTATGACGCCCGATAGCATGCCCTGTAGCTCGGCCAGACTCGTGACTTCATGATGCGGCACAGCCGGAGTATCGGCCGGCCAGGTAACACCATCTCGGTTCAGCCATACAGCTTGCATCCCAAAATTGGCAGCACCCGTTACATCGCTGTGCACATCATCTCCGACATGAACAACGCTTTCTGCGGCCACTCCGGCCCGATTAAGCGCAGTTTCAAACACCAACCGAGACGGCTTCGCAGCGCCTATCTCAACCGCTGATAACGCAAAATCGAAATACCGATCCAATCCCAGTCGATGCACTTCGGCATTCCCATTGGTAATCGCGCCCAGCCGCACCTTGCCATGCAACGCCTCGAGCAACGGTATCGCATCGTCATACAACCGCACAGCATGTCGGGCATCCAAAAACGCCTCGAAAACCTCATCAACCATTTCCCACAAAGCATCACCACTGAGCCCTCCGACCTCACCAGCATGCCGTAATGCTTCACGTCGCAGCGCTGTCACATCATGTGCAATATCCGCACGGGTTTGCATCATTTCATTGCGAAGCTCACGCAGGCCCTCCAGATCAAAAAGTGCAGCCACATCGGGGTAGCGCTGCTCTAATAGCCCTTGTGCAACAGACTCTGCATGATGCAAAACACCCGTCAGATCCCACAAAGTAAAGTCGAGATCAAACGTCACCGCATTCACCGGTCCGTTAAATGGTTTTGTCATCCTTTTTCCTCGCTGAGCGCACGCCACACACAGGGCGCGTTAAGTTTTTCGTCCAGAAAATCAAGCCAGGCAGCATGTTCAGCCAAGGCTGTTTCGCTGGGTTGCGGCGTTGCAAGGCGCGGACGATCTTCACTGAAACGCTGAATCGGTGCGACCACCGCATCAACCGCACCGGATGCGGCGCCCCCCAGCAGCAAGGCAGCCTGGCCACCGGTCATTGCCAAATAAACTTCAGCCAGCAGCTCGGCATCTAGCAACGCGCCGTGCAATTCCCGTCGTGTGTTATCAATCCCGTAGCGACGGCACAGTGCATCCAGACTGTTGCGCTGCCCCGGATGCCGTCGGCGCGCCAGCTCTAGCGTATCCAGCACCGAGCAGTGATCGGTCACACAGCCCCATGCGGCACCCATCCGCCCGAGCTCATAATCCAGGAAACCCACATCAAAAGAGGCATTATGAATAATCAGCTCGGCGCCACCGACAAAATCCACAAAGGCTTGTGCCACATCAGAAAAACGGGGTTTATCAGAGAGAAACTCATCCGTTAATCCATGCACAGCCATTGCTTCCGGATCTACAAGCCGGCCCGGATTTAAATATTCATGAAAGCGCTGACCCGTCGGCCGCCGCTGCTCTAACTCATAGCAACCGATTTCAATGACGCGATGGCCCTCCTCAGGCGAAAGACCGGTTGTTTCTGTGTCAAGAATCACTTGTCGCATTGGCGGCTCACTGCTTGTAACTCATCAATACCCTGATTAGCCAGCGCATCCACGCGCTCGTTTTCGATATGACCCGAATGTCCACGCACCCAATACCAGCGCACATCGTGTTGGCTCGTGATGGCATCAAGACGCTCCCACAAGTCACGATTAGCCACGGGTTTGCGGGCCGCCGTTCGCCAGTTGCGCTGCTTCCAACCCGCCATCCATTCGGTGATGCCGCGTCGCACGTATTCAGAATCTGTCGTTAATTTAACGTGACATGGTTCGGATAACGAACTTAACCCTTCGATGGCCGCGGTAAGTTCCATACGGTTATTGGTCGTGTTCTGTTCGCCGCCGTACAGCGTTCGCTCTTTTGCTCCGTTGCGCAGCAAAACACCCCATCCCCCGGGCCCGGGGTTACCGCGACAGGCCCCATCTGTAAACATTTCAACCGTTTTCATTGCTTAATCTCCTGTCGTGAATGACGGGCACCTGCCTCAATCCATCCACGCGGGCTTAGCTCAAATTTACGCATACCCGCTGACGACGGATGCGTGGGCCCGGGAACACGTTTTTGCCCGATCACCAGATTAACACCGCCTGCCCAACGCAAAATCGGCCTCAGGCTCTGATTATACGGCATAGGTCGTACGCGCTGCCGCGGCAGCAAAGCAATCGCATCAGATCGACGCGGAATCAGGCCAAGCACCATCATCCAATCAGAAAGACGCAGCGCACTTAAATACCGGCCTGACCAGGGTGGCTGCCCGTTTTTAAAAGCGAGCAACCGGCGCAATCCCCATAAACTGTAAGGATTAAAACTGAGAATTAATAAATGCCCTTCCGGCGCCAACACACGAACCGCCTCACGCATGACTTGGTGCGGACGATCGGCGAATTCGAGCTGATGAATCAAAATCACCACATCCACACTCTCATTGGCAAATGGCAGTGATTCGGATTGGCCTTGCAAATCGATGGGGCCATGAGGCCAATCATCCACAATCCACTGACGAGCACGCCCGAATACAGCCGGACAGTGCCCGGCCCCGTAGGCACCAATCTGCAGCACACGGGTTGCATAAAGCCCTGCCAGCCGCCGGTTAAGCAGGCGCACTTCGAGCTCGGCCAAGGTTTGACCCGCCGCTGTAGACGCAAACCAGGTATGCAGCGAGTGCATCGCTTAAGCGCTCCTCTTGTCTTTAAAACAATTGCACCTAATTTGAGGCGGACGTCGAGTCGGGTTAGCATGCTCGCCATGCTGGAAATAACACCGATCCCAACCTTATCAGACAATTATACTTGGCTGGTCCGTCAACCAAAGACCGGCAAGGCGGCTGTCGTTGATCCGGGCGAAGCAGGGCCCGTCCTTTCCGCGCTCGAGGGAATGGATGCCAAGCTTTCCGCTATCCTGATTACACATCATCATCAGGATCATGTTGGTGGGGTAAAATCGCTGGCCCATGGCAATGTTGTGGTCTACGGGCCGGCTGATTCAGTGATCACCGGCATCACTAATCCGGTGCGACCCGGCGAGCATATAGAGCCTGCCGAGCTTTTTATCGATCTTAAAGTGATCGCAGCCCCGGGGCATACGCTTGACCATATTGTGTATTACGGCGATGGCGTTCTCTTTGCCGGCGATGCATTGTTTGCGGGCGGATGCGGGCGACTGTTTGAAGGATCTGCCAAGCAGATGCAGGAGTATCTTGCAACGCTGCGTGAATTGCCTAATGAGACAAAGATCTATTGCGGTCATGAATACACCTTAAAGAATTTAGAATTTGCTGCCGCGGTTGAGCCGAACAATACCCGTTTGGCATCGCGGCTCGAGCAGGTGCGTGAACAAAGGGCACGCAACGCCATTACACTGCCCTCAACCATGGGTGAGGAAAAAGCGACCAACCCGTTTCTGCGCTGGGATAATCAAGGGGTGATTGCCAGCGCCAGCCAATGGGCAGGGCAATCGCTGACCACACCGGTAGAAGTGTTTGCCGCACTTCGACGATGGAAAGACCAATTTTAGGAATACGACATGCGCTGTCTTCGCTGGGGATTACCTATCGCTTTAATGATCGCAGCATCTGGCTGTGCCTCGCTGCAGGACAGCAGCAGAGGCGGTAGCAGCAGCAGTGGAGGCTATTTTTCACCAACCGCCGCCTCCGCATCAACCCGGACAGGCGTGCTAGCTGAGAACTTCACCCGGTCAGATGCAAAAGAGGTAACAAGCAACGATGTGTGGGATCGAATCCGGGCCGGTTTCAGCTTGCCTGCAGGAGACGCAAATCGCGTTGCCAGAGAGCGTCAGCGCTATATCGGGCTGAACGATTTCTGGACCGCAGTCAGTGAACGAGCCAGCCCCTACCTTTTTCATATTACTGAGGAAATTGACACGCGCGGCCTGCCGATGGAAGTGGCCTTATTACCAATTGTAGAGAGTGCTTACAAGCCGACTGCCTATTCACATGGCCGCGCGGCCGGCCTATGGCAATTTATCCCCAGTACCGGTCGGCATTTCGGCCTTGACCAGAATTGGTGGTATGACGGGCGCCGTGATGTGCTTGCCTCCACCGATGCGGCGCTTACTTATTTAACCAACCTTCATGAGCTGTTTGATGGCGACTGGCTGTTGGCCTTCGCAGCCTACAACGCCGGGCAAGGCACCGTTGCTCGGGCAATTAAGCGTAACGAAGCGGCCGGAAAACCGACCGATTACTGGTCACTGAGCTTACCGCGCGAGACCATGCAGTATGTGCCGCGTCTGCTGGCTGCCAGAGATATCGTGCTCGATCCGTCTGCTTACGGTGTTGCTCTGCTTCCCGTCAATAATCAACCGGCCCTGTCGGTTGTTGAACTGGAGCACCAGTTTGATCTGGCACTTGCCGCAGAGCTGGCCGGCATCGATATGGAGATGCTCTACGCGCTGAACCCTGGCTATAACCGCTGGG
>JAGXLT010000079.1 GCA_018334525.1 Gammaproteobacteria bacterium | reverse complement strand
CGCTGCCGGTGATGGCCACATAGCATTCATTTTCAATAGCACGGGCCTGGGCACATCGACGCACCCGAAGGTAGGCGTTTTTTGTATCGGTCCAAAACGGCACAAAGAGGATTTGCATGCCCTGATCAGCCAGAAGCCGACAGACTTCTGGAAACTCTACATCGTAGCAAACCAGAATTCCGATTTTGCCGACGTCGGTATCAAATGCCTTGAGTTTATCGCCGCCCTGTACACCCCAATAAAAGCGCTCATCCGGCGTAGGGTGCAGTTTGTAGTGATGATCAACATGACCATTGCGATGGCAGAGATAGGCTACGTTATACAGCGCATTATCATCGTAAACCGGCATCGAGCCCGCGATAATATTAATGTTGTACGACACGGCCATTCGGCTCATCTTATCGACGATTTCGCTGGTGTACTGGGATAGGCCGCGCATGGCTTCGGCGGGATCTTCCTGATTGAACTGTGCCAGCAATGGCGCGTTAAAAAACTCAGGAAATAGAATAAAGTCGCAGTTGTAACCGGCCATGGCATCTACAAAAAACTCGATGTTCGTCATCAGGTCTTCAAAGTTGGTCACCCGACGCATCTGCCATTGCACCGTGCCCACGCGAACGGCTGATTTTCGCCCGCCAATCAGTGGGGTGCGCTCACTTTCGTAGAAAATGTTATCCCACTGCAAAAGCGTGGCATAAGAGCGAGAATCGGTATCCTCCGGCAGGTAGGCGGTAATCACGCGACGCACGTGAAAGTCGTTGGCCAGTTGAAACGAGAGAATCGGGTCAAAGAGCTCGCGTCGTTTAACCAGATCGATATATTCCTCAGGCGGCATTTCAGCCGCATGCTCTCGATAGCCGGGCATTCGCCCGCCGGCCACGATTGCGCGCAGGTTTAAGCTGCGGCAGAGCTCTTTGCGGGCATCGTACAGCCGGCGACCCAGGCGCATATCGCGATAATCCGGGTGCACAAAAATATCAACGCCATAGAGCACATCGCCGTTGGGGTTATGGTGTGTCAGATAGCCATTGCTAGTGATATCGTTGTACTTATGCCGATCACCGAAACGATCATAATCAACGATCATCGAGATGGCGCCTGCCACGACCTGGCCGTTGTCTTCAATGCAGATTTGCCCTTCAGCAAAACGATTGATTTGGGCGCTGAATTGTTTACGCGTCCAGGCGCCGCCGAGATCCGGATAAACGGCATCCATGATCTTTTTTACGTCTGCATAGTCAGACAGTTTTAAATGCCGCAAACGCAGCCGGTGTTCTTCGCCAGTGTTATCTTGATCAGACATAGCGAAAGGATATCATGCTGCGAGCAATGGGAGAGTAAGGATGAGCACTCAGCTGACTGATGAGCAAAGACAAGCGCTAAGGCAGTCACTTCAAGCCCATACGGTGGCTTTGCAAGAGGAAATCCGCAGCGAATTGCGAGCCGCGGATCTGCACCGTGCAGAAGATATTATGGACCGTGTGAGAGATTCAGGAGATGAATCTGTCGTCGATCTGCTGGCGGATATTGAATATGCGGATATCGATCGTCATATTCGCGAATTGCAGGCCAATGAGGCGGCGCTGCGTGCCTGGCATGACGGGCGCTACGGGGTGTGCATAGATTGTGATGAGTCCATTCCTTATGAGCGATTGCATGCCTACCCGTCAGCGTTGCGTTGTATTCGTTGTCAGGAGCGTGTTGAGCACGCAAACGGACATCCTCCTCAGCTCTGAGTGAAAGCAGCAACAACCCAATCGACTATTCGCGGGTTATTGCTCGCTTTAGTACTGTTGCAGGGAGGTTTCGGTCAGCCGGCGGCAGCATCCCCGGTCAAGATCGAGGTGACGGGCGTTGAAGGCCAGGCCTATGAGAATGTGCTTGCCTGGCTTGATGATGGAACCGAAATACAGTCCGCATTAGCGGCCCGGTTTTTTCGGGATCGGGCGCGGCAGCGAGTGCTCGACGCGCTGATGGCGGTCGGCTACTACCAGCCGGAAGTAGAAATTGGGCTGGCACAGGATGCCGATCACTGGACACTGCAAGTTGCCATTGAACCGGGTGATCGGGTCATGTTGCGTGCATTTCGCTGGCAGTTGTCAGGCGAAGGTGATGACGACGCCGAACTGCTGGGGTTGCTCGATGAGCTACCTCTGCGAGTGGGCGATGGACTGCATCATGGCAATTACGATCAAAGTAAATCGGCGCTGCGCAACTTAGCCCAGAGCCGGGGCTATTTTGATCATGACTTCACCCGGTCACGGTTGGCTATTAACTCTGAGCAGGCCTGGGCTGATATCGATTGGGAGTTTGCAACCGGCCCGCGGTATTCGTTGGGAGAGGTCGAGTTTTCTGCCGTGCCGTTTCAGGCGCAGTTTCTGGATCGTCTGGTGCCGTTTCAGCCCGGTACGCCGTATACCTCAGAGGCCATTGTCGACTTAAATCAGCGCCTTTTAGAAAGTGGTTACTTTTCTGATGTGGTCGTCACGACCCGGCGGGATGCTGCCAAAGACAATCAGGTGCCTATTCGAGCGGAACTTGAAACACGCGCGCGCAATACCGTGCAGACAGGCGCTGGCTACTCCACTGATGAAGGGCCGCGGATTCGGTTGGGGTTTACGCGGCATTACGTCAACAATCGTGGCCACCAATTCAATACCGATCTGCGTTTGTCAGAATTACGCCAATCGATAAGTGCGCGTTATTCCATACCATTGGCTGATCCATTGCGTGATCAGTTGACCGTCGATGCGGGCTGGGAGGATGAGAAAATTGATGGCAATCGCAGTGAGCGGGCGGTACTCGGATTAGGACGGCGGCTTACCTTCAGTTCCGGATGGACACGCACGCAGACCATTCAACTGCTTGATGAGAAATTTCGCGTTGGCCTTGATGAGGGTCGTGCACGCTTGCTGCTGCCCGGACTGAGCTTTGCTCGCACGCGCGCCCGTGGGGGGTTGGATCCCGACTGGGGCGATTATCAAAGCTATGAACTGCAGCTTGCCTCACGCCAGGTGTTCTCTGATATCGATATCGCGCGCCTGCAAATCAATCAGACCTGGCTGCGCAGCATTAACGAGCGGCATCGCTTTCAGCTGCGCGCACAATGGGGTGGAATTGCCACGAATAACTTCAGTGATACGCCGTTATCTCTGCGCTTTTTTGCCGGTGGCGATCAGAGTGTGCGTGGATTCGGTTTTCGCAGTCTCGGCCCACGGGATGCCAGCGGTGAGGTAACCGGTGGGCGCTATTTGGCGGTAGGCAGCATGGAATACAGTCGTGCGCTGCAGGCCGGTTGGCGCGCAGCAGTGTTTGCTGATGCAGGGAATGCGTTTAATCAATTAGATGAAATGGAAGTGGAAGTCGGCACGGGGTTTGGCTTGCGTTGGAACACCCCGGTGGGACCGTTGCGCATTGATCTTGCTTGGGGCGTGAGCCGTGACGACCTGCCAATGCGACTGCACTTATCGATCGGGCCTCCGTTTTAATGGCCGGGCTGCTGCGCTTATTAATCGCCCTGGTCATGCTCAGTGCATTAGCGCTGGCGTGGCTGTTATCTACTACGGAAGGTGCGCGCTGGTTGGCAGATCGGGCCATGGGGCAGGTCTCCGGGCTGCAGGTTTCGGTGGATTCCGGCTCTTTTCTTGATGGGCTGACGCTGAATCAGATCCACTGGGTTGATGGCGAGTCTGATCTTGAGCTCAGTATTCAAAAAGCAGTGCTGCGCTGGCAGCCGGATTGCCTGCTTAATCGTGAGTTCTGTCTTGATACGTTTTACGTGTCAGGCATAAATGTTCGATCGGGCGAGCAGGTGCAGACGCTCGATTACCTGATGGCTGATGCGCATTTCAGTCTGGCAACCCGACAGATCGGTGCTGCTCTGCAGGCCGTTACCGCCGATGAGCTTGGGGCCAAATTGAAGGTGGAAGGGACGTTTGATGAGTCGCTCAGCTGGCAGGGCCGGATTAACCAGGCTGAAGTGACCCTTCCTGTTGGAACGTGGAGCGTTGAGGGCACGCCTGGCATGACAGTGGCGTCGGCACAGCCGCGCGTCACGTTAGAGCCACATTGTTGGGCAGGGCAGCCATTGCGGCTTTGTAGCGAGCCGATTGATATCACGCCAGAGGCCGGGCAGATTAATGTGAGCATGGATACGCTGCCCCTAGAGATCCTGCGTCCCTGGCTCCCTGATACCCTCGTGCTGCCGGGCTCGATGGCAGGATCTGCCAACCTTTTATGGTCACCCGATGCCGAGCCGCGCGCACGAGTCACCATGGATAGCCCCGCGGCTCGGATCGAGGTGAATATGGCGGATGATGAGCCGCCTATTACGCTTTCTTATCAGCGGGTTGTTGCTGATGTTGATATCACCGCTGCGCGTGCCGGGCTGCGCGTGGGCATTGCTTCAGCAGATATCGGCACGGGTGGATTTGCTTTTTATGTGAATGACCCACTAAGCGAAGCAGCCGCGCTATCCGGCTCCGTGTGGCTGGATGGCGTAGACCTTTCGCCGATTGCCGGTGCTCTGCCGGCAGTGCGCGCGGCATCGGGGCGACTGCGTGCGGCGGGTGAGCTGAGTGGTACGCCTGCCCAGCCTGAATTTGATGGGCTTTTGCGGATAGGCGATGCAACGCTGCTGCCCGCGCAAATTGTCAATCCGATAGAGGGTATCTCACTCAGTGTGGCTTTAGAGGGCAATGTTGCCGTCATTGACGGGGAATTTGCCTCGGGCGAGGGGAAAGGGCAGGCCGCCGGCGTGCTCGGGTGGTCTGATGGACTATTGCGGGGTGCACTTCGTATTAGCGGTCAAGCACTGGAAATTGATCAGGGAAGCCTAGTCAGCTTGTCACTCGACCCTGATATCGCGATCCGCCTGGCGCAGGAGTCAATCAGTGTGAGCGGCGAGTTATTTATTCCGTGGGCGCGTATTCAGTTGGCCGCGCCTCCGGCCGCAGCGGTTCGCGTATCAGATGATGCCGTATTGGTGGATGATGCCGGTGAACCGATCGTGCAGACAGTCGCAACGGAGCGCACGCTTCGAAGTCATATTCAGCTGCGACTGGGCGACGATGTGCGCTTTTCGGGATTTGGTGCAACGGGCGGGTTGACCGGCGCGCTGCAATTGCAGCAGGTCGGGGGAACGGCTGCAGAGGCGGAAGGCATTCTTGAGCTGGTCGATGCAGCCTATGAGGTATTTGGCCAACGCTTATCCATTAGACGGGGGCGTCTGATTTTTGCCGGTCCGCTGACCGACCCTCGAGTCGATCTTGAAGCGGTGCGAGAGGCCGTAGACATTACGGCAGGTGTACGCGTGACCGGCCAGCCGTCTCAGCCGCGCATTACGCTGTTTTCTGATCCCTACATGGAACAGGCCAGCATTCTTGCGTATCTGCTGACCGGGCGGCCGCCCGGCGAAGCCAGTGCGAGCGAAGAGGCATTATTAGGACAGGCTGCGTTGTCGCTGGGTGTGCTT
>JAGXLT010000078.1 GCA_018334525.1 Gammaproteobacteria bacterium | reverse complement strand
TCAATCCTAGCGCAAGACTCTTTTTCCCGGCCCCCAAACGATCGCCACGATAAACATCAAATGTCATCACAGACTGTAACGCCGGACCGGCGGAATGCCGAATCGAATCCATCACTACCTGCGCGGTAATCGATTCATCCACCACCACAGCCAAGTCCCGCCGAATCGCCGGATAGCGCGACAGGGCTGAAAAGCTAGGCAAGGGCCGATGCCCAAAGACAGATTGCTCCACCTCAAACACAAACACAGGACCAATCAAATCCAGGTTACGCAGCACTCCCGGATGCAATGCACCCACCCAGCCGATGGTTTGTTCGTTCCATCTAATCGCTGCGCTCTGCCCCGGGTGCAAGGCAGGATGTTGCTGCGCCTCGAATTGAATGCTTGATGACGGCTGCGCTACGGTTAACAACGCCTCTACATCACCTTTTACATCAAAAAAATCGAGAGGCCGCGCCGCGGCGGACCAGTCATCCTCTACCGCTGCTCCGGCTGCCAAGCCGGCTATGGTGGGCTGCTGCTGAAGCGTCTCGAGTTGACCGCGAAAACGCAGACCGGTCTCAAAAATCTTCAGACTTCGCATCTGCCGGTTTTGGTTATGGACTGCCGCTGTGACCAGCCCTGGCCACAAAGAGCTTCGCATCACCGTCAGGTCACTGGACAATGGGTTGGCCAGCGCCAACGGCACCTGGTCCGGGTCAAGTTGTTGCTGCAGTGACTCAGCAACAAAGCTATAACTGATCACCTCATGATAACCGCGATCTACCAACAGCAGTCGCTGGCGCTCACGGGTCACCTGACGCTCCGAATGCGCCGGAATACTGGCCGGGGCGCTTGCATGTCGTATTGGCAACTGATCGTAGCCGTAGACCCGCGCCACCTCCTCAATCAGATCCACTTCACGGCTTATATCAAACCGCCAACCAGGTATCTTGACCTGCCAGACTGCCTGCGAGGAATCCACTTCCAGCCCTAAGCGCGTGAGAATTTGCTCGATCTGCCCGTCATCGATCTGACTACCCAGCAGCTCATTAACCCGTTGCGGCCGAAAGGTGACATGAACCGGCGCCGGTAATGCCGCTGCCGCTTGCTCATCCACCACAGGCCCTGGCTGACCGCCGCCCAAATCAATCAAAAGTTGAGTTGCGCGCTCAATCGCAACTCGACATAACGCGGGCTCCACGCCCCGCTCGTACCGATGGGAGGCATCGGTATGCAGATTGTATTGACGCGCCCGCCCGGCTATCGCACGCGGCGCGAAAAAAGCCGACTCCAAAAACAAATCCACGGTCTCATCGCCAACAGCAGAGTCACTCCCGCCCATCACCCCGGCAAGCGCCAGCGGGCGCGACTGATCGGCGATCAGTAGCGTATTAGAAGAAAGCGTAACCGTATCACCGTTTAGTAACTTGAGCTGCTCGCCATCCTTCGCCCGGCGGACCCGAATGCTCTGATCAATTTTATGCAGATCAAAGGCATGCAATGGCTGGCCGAGTTCAAGCATCACATAGTTTGTGACATCCACCGCCAGGCTCAGTGGCCGCAGACCCGCTCGACGCAATCGCTCTTGCATCCAAATCGGGGTGGCCGCACGGGTATTGACCCCCTTAATAATACGGCCGCAGTAGCGCGGGCAATCCTCATGCGCTTCAAGATCAATATTTAACTGATCGGTGATGGTAGGAGGCACTTCCTTAACGGGCGCGGGACTGAGGCTTCCCTGAGTTAAGGCCGCCACCTCACGAGCGATGCCTGCCATTCCCAGACAGTCACTCCGATTCGGGGTGAGCTCAACTTCAATAATTGTGTCATCTAGCCCCAGCCAGTCACGCAAAGAGCGGCCCACCGGTGCATCCTCAGGCAAGGCCCATAAGCCAGCGGCTTCATCGTTCACACCCAACTCACGCCCCGAACAAAGCATCCCCTCAGACGCCACACCACGCAGCTTGGCGGCCTTTATCTTAAAATCTCCGGGCAATACTGCGCCTATCTGCGCAAACGGTGCCTTTAAGCCGACGGCGGCATTCGGCGCGCCGCAAACCACCGATTTTAAGGTGTCGCTACCATCGTTAACCTGGCAAACACGCAACCGATCAGCATTGGGGTGCGGCTCACAGGCAACCACCTCCGCCACAACCACATCGCTAAACTCAGGTGCCGCCGGCGTAATGGAATCCACCTCAAGCCCTGCCATTGTCAGCCGATGCGCAAGCGCGTTCGCATCGTCATCGAACGCCACCCATTCCCGTAACCAGTGCTCGCTAATTTTCATCTCACGCTCCTAGCGAAACTGACGCAAAAAGCGCAAATCGTTTTCAAAAAAGATGCGCAGATCATTGACGCCGTAACGCAACATGGCAAGTCGTTCTACGCCCATTCCAAAGGCATAACCGGTATAACGCTCTGCATCCACACCGGCAGCTTCAAACACTGCCGGATGCACCATGCCGCAACCCAAGATCTCAAGCCAGCCGGTATGACTGCAGACACGACAGCCTTCGCTTTGACAGAACATACACGCGACATCCACCTCAGCCGAAGGCTCGGTAAACGGAAAATAGGAAGGGCGAAAGCGCACCGCAAGATCAGCTTCAAAAAACTCCCGAACAAACTCGTTAAGCACACCCTTAAGGTCAGCAAACGTAACGCCCTCATCCACCAGCAACCCCTCTACTTGGTGGAACATGGGCGTATGCGTTAAATCAGAGTCGCACCGATAAACGCGCCCCGGGGCAATCACCCTCACCGGTGCGCCTTCTGCCTCCATCACACGAATCTGCACGGGCGATGTATGGGTTCTGAGCAGATGGCGGGCATCAAAATAAAACGTATCGTGCATGGCCCGAGCGGGGTGTTCCGGCGGAATATTAAGCGCCTCGAAATTATGATAATCGTCTTCAACTTCCGGGCCTTCTGCCACTTGGAAGCCGATTCCTGCAAACATTGACTCGATGCGCATTAAAGTCCGGGTGATCGGGTGCAAGCCACCGGCGGAGACATTGCGACCCGGCAGGGTGATATCCAGCCGTTCTGCCGCAAGCGCCCGATCTAATTCCGTCCGCTCAAGTGTTGTGCGCCGCGCATCGATCGCGTTTGCCACTTCTGTTTTGGCTAGATTAATAGCCTGTCCTGCCTCACGGCGATCAGCCGCTGGCAAACTCCCGAGCGCTTTGAGCTGCTCAGTCAATAAACCTTTTTTTCCCAAATAGGCCACACGCAATGCATCCAGCGCTGCGATATCCTCCGCCGATGCAATATCAGCGCAGGCTTTGGCCGTTAATTGTTGGAGGTCATTATTCATGCGTCTGTCCGTTATCAACAAAAAAAGGGGAAGGACAATGGCCTTCCCCTTTGGCCCAGGCTACCCAGGCATTACTGTGCCAGCGCTGCTTGCGCCTTTTCAGCCAGTGCAGCGAATCCCGCACTATCGTGAACGGCCATATCGGCCAGCACTTTACGATCAACCTCGATCTCAGCGAGTTTCAGACCGTTCATAAACCGGCTGTAAGACAGCCCGCTTAGCCTTGCAGCCGCGTTGATTCGCTGAATCCAGAGTGCCCGGAATTCACGCTTACGTACGCGGCGATCTCGGTAGGCATATTGGCCGGCCTTAGTGACCGCCTGATTGGCTACTTTGAACGTCTTTCGACGCGCACCGTAATAGCCTTTAGCCTTGCCGAGGACCTTCTTGTGGCGGCGACGTGCAACCACGCCACGCTTTACTCTTGCCATCTTCAGAATCCTCTAAATTGTTAGGGTTTACAGATAAGGCAACATCCGGCGAATTGCCGGTGTATCCGAATCTGACACCAGAGTGGTAGCTCGCAGCCTTGCCTTTCTCTTCGAATCCTTTTTCGTCAGGATATGATTAGCAAAGGCACGCTTTCGCTTAAACTTGCCACTGGCAGTTTTGCGAAAACGCTTAGCAGCACCACGATTGGTTTTGATCTTCGGCATTAACCGATTCTCCACTGCCTTTTAAAAAATAGCCCTGTTAAGGGACCCATTAACGTCCCTTTCGGGGCGACATCATCATGACCATCATCCGACCCTCGACTTTCGGCCGTTGATCAACCGCAGCATGGTCTTCGAGGTCTTTCTCTATCCGCTCGAGTAACTCGAGCCCCAGCTCCTGATGGGCCATTTCGCGCCCCCGGAACCGCATGGTGACTTTAATCTTGTCACCTTCTTCCAAAAACCGCTTCAGGCTGCGAAGTTTTACTTCGTAATCGCCAGAATCAGTCCCCGGTCGAAACTTCACTTCTTTGACTTGGATTTGTTTTTGCTTCTTCTTAGCAGCTTGCTGCTTTTTAGACTGCTCAAACTTCCATTTGCCAAAATCCATAATCCGACAAACCGGCGGGTCTGCGTTGGGATCAAGCTCAACTAAATCCAGCTGTGCGGTCACCGCACGCTCGATAGCATCATCGGTGGCGACAATGCCCACCTGCTCTCCGTTTTCATCTATCAGACGTACCTGCGGCACACTGATATCTTCATTAATTCGCCGATTTTCACCGGCCCCGGGCTGCTGGCGCCGCGCTCCCGGCTTTCTGCGTATAGCGATGCTATGATCCTCCAACCGAATTCAGGTAATCCACAATCTTAATGCTGACGCCCTAGTAGCGCAATATCCGCCTTCAGTTTATCTACTAAAGTTTCTAAACGCATTGCGCCTAAATCCTCGCCCGCCCGGGTCCGTACAGCGACTGTTTGGCTCTCTCGCTCATTATCACCCACCACGACCAGATAGGGAGTGCGTCTTATGGTGTGCTCACGAATCTTAAAGCCGATCTTCTCATTCCTAAGATCAACCTGTGCACGCAGGCCCTGTGAGACCAGTTCGGCCTGTATCTGTTGTGCATACTCTGCCTGCCGGTCCGTAATATTGAGCACCTGAACCTGTGTCGGCGCCAGCCAGGCCGGCCAGTTCCCGCCGTAATGCTCAGTGAGCACACCGATAAATCGCTCAAAAGAACCGAAAATTGCACGATGCAACATAACCGGTACCGCACGATCGCCACTCTCGGTGACATACTCCGCGCCTAATCTACCGGGCATTGAGAAATCAACCTGCATCGTGCCGCACTGCCACACCCGATTCAGGCAATCCCGCATGGATAACTCGATTTTTGGCCCATAAAACGCGCCCTCGCCCGGATTAACCGTCCATACCATGCCTTTGCCATCGAGCGCCTGCTCTAAAGCCGCTTCGGCTTTATCCCACAGGCTGTCTTCACCTACTCGCTCTTTCGGACGGGTACTGAGGGCAACCTGCACATCGTCAAATCCAAAATCGCGATATACGCTAAATGCAAGATCCAAAAAGTCGGCCACTTCTGCCTGCAACGCTTCTTCGGTACAAAAAATATGCGCATCGTCCTGCACAAAGTTCCTGACTCGCATCAAACCATGCAACGTGCCGGAGGGCTCGTTACGATGACAGTTGCCAAATTCCGAAAACCGTATTGGCAAATCGCGGTAGCTT
>JAGXLT010000077.1 GCA_018334525.1 Gammaproteobacteria bacterium | reverse complement strand
ACCGGCGGCAAAAGCCACGCCACTGATGCCACCAACGCCAGCCGCACCCTGCTCTTTGATATTCACAAACAAAGCTGGGATGACGAACTGTTAGAACTGTTTGATATACCCGCCGCCATCTTGCCCGAAGTGCTTGATAGCGCGGCTCATTTTGGCATCAGCGATGAAGGCGTCTTAGGGGCTGCATTACCCATTGAGGGCATTGCCGGTGACCAGCATGCCGCAATAGTCGGGCAGTGTTGTTTCGCCCCCGGCATGATTAAAAGCACCTATGGCACCGGTTGTTTTGCCCTGATGAATACCGGCACTGAAGCGGTACCTTCAAAAAATCGCCTGCTCACCACCACCGCGTATCGCATTAACGGACAGCCAACCTACGCCCTGGAAGGCTCTATTTTTGTGGCGGGAGCCGCCATTCAATGGCTGCGTGACGAGCTGGGCATTATCGCGCATGCGTCACAAAGCGAAGGCCTTGCCAACTCGGCCGAGGCTGAAGGCCTTTTTCTTGTGCCCGCGTTCACCGGACTCGGCGCCCCCTGGTGGGACCCCAATGCCCGCGGTGCCTTTTTCGGCCTGACCCGCAACACCGGCGTTGCCGAATTCGTGCATGCCGCACTTGATTCCGTCTGCCTACAAACCGGCGATTTACTCGAAGCCATGGCCGGTGACTCCGGCACCGACCAACACACCCTGCGGGTGGATGGCGGCATGGTCGCCAACAGCTGGTTACTCCAGCGCCTGGCGGACCTGACCGGCCTGGTCGTTGAACGACCTAAAACCATCGAAACCACCGCACTGGGTGCTGCCTACCTGGCCGGCCTGCAGCACGGCATTTACGCCTCACTCGATGAGCTCGGCTCCCAATGGGCTCTCGATCAATCCTTCAACCCAGGCATTTCACGCAGCCACCGTGACCATATCGTCGCAGGATGGCATGATGCCGTACGGAGGACGTTGACGGGAACGGGAAGTTAGGAGTTATTAGACGGCAGTTGGCAGACGTCAGTTATTAGACTTCAGTTATCAGTTGTCAGTTGTCAGTTGTCAGTTATTAGACGTCAGTTATCAGTTAGCAGTGAGAGGTTCTAAGTTCTTACTGCCAACTGACGACTGACGACTGAAAGGAGCCTAAATGCAGTACTTGCATACGATGGTTAGAGTCAGCGATGTGGATGCGTCGTTGAGGTTTTATTGTGACCTGCTCGGTATGGTCGAAATTCAGCGCAAAGAAAGCGAGAAGGGCCGGTTTACGCTGATCTTTCTAGCCGCCCCCGCCGATGCCGAACGAGCACGTTCAAGCGATAATGCACCGATGCTCGAGCTGACCTGGAACTGGGATCCCGAGACCTATAGCGGCGGCCGAAACTTTGGGCATTTAGCCTATCGAGTCGAGAATATCTATGCGCTTTGTCAGCACCTGCAAGATAATGGGGTAACGATTAATCGGCCGCCACGCGATGGTTACATGGCGTTTGTACGCTCACCAGATGGCATTTCGGTTGAGTTACTGCAGCAGGGAGAACCGCTGGCGCCGCAGGAGCCGTGGGCCTCAATGGAAAACACGGGCAGCTGGTAGGCAGGCGTTTAAATGACAACACGGCATGCAGCAATAGGTTTTGCGGGATGGGCTTTTCTGGTCATTCTGACAGCAATGAGCGGGATCCTCAGCCCACCGGGAGACTGGTATGCCGCACTGGAAAAGCCCGCATTCACGCCGCCTGATCTTGCCTTTCCGATCGTCTGGACCCTTTTGTATGGCTTAATGACGGTATCGGTATGGCTGGTGTGGCGCAAAACCACGCTGCTTGGCGGGTTGCCCACGCTTTTGCCGTTTGTGGCACAGCTCGGTGCCAATGGGCTGTGGAGTATTCTGTTTTTTGTGTGGCATCGGCCCGATTTGGCGCTGGTCGATCTGATTATTTTGTGGGCATTAATTGTGCTTACAATGGTGCGCTTTTATCGGGTGCGGCCGCTTGCGGCGTGGCTGCTTGCGCCCTACCTGGCCTGGGTTACACTCGCCGGCTATTTAAATATCGGGGTCATCATTCTTAACGGCCCGGCACCACCGGGCTAGGCGCAAACGTTAATCTCGTGCAATTCGCTCTTGCCACTCGGCTTCGGTAAATTCAAGCCCTTCGCGCTCCCACGGTGGCACTGGCGTAAACTCTTCAACTAAGAAGTCCACAAACGCCCGCACCTTTTGGGATAAGTGCCGGCGATGCGGATACAGCAAGAAATACGCTGAGCTTTCATGCGGATACTGCAACAGCACCGGTACTAAATCGCCCCGGCGTATCGCGGGCATAACCAACCAAGTGGACAGTCGCGCCAGACCCAGACCGGCAAGCGCGGCCTCATAAAGCGCATCGGCCGTGTTTGCCCGAAAATTGCCTTTCACATGCAGCACCCGAGAGCCTGATTGCTCATCTTCAAAGGCCCAATCATTAAACTGCGACACTTCATACAAAGTGAGGCAGTTATGGTTGAGTAGCTCCTCCGGTGTGCGGGGCTTGCCGTGGCGCTCGATGTAGCTGGGGGCTGCACAGATAATGCGGCGATTCACACAAAGCCGGCGGGCGATCACCGAGGGGTCTTCCATCTGCTCACGCCATTGAATGGCAACGTCAATTCCCTCTTCAATTAAATCGACGTGCCGGTCTGTCAGCTCAAATTCAACGGTTAAATCTGGATACCGCTCTAAAAATTCACTCATGCGCGGCATCACTTCGACCCGGCCAAAGGCAACGGTGGCAGCCACGCGCAATGTGCCGCGGGGGTTTTCATTCAGCGCGGTAACGGCCTCTTCGGCCTCGTCAATTTCCTGAATGATGCGGGCGGAACGCTCGTAATAGGCATGCCCCACTTCAGTTAGGCTGATCTGTCGGGTGGTGCGGTTGAATAAGCGCACCCCCAGCCGATCTTCGAGTCGCCGTATTTGTTTACTCACCGCCGATGGCGTGAGATCGAGATCACGCGCTGCCGCGGAGAAGCTGCCCTTCTCTACCGCGCGCACGAACATATGCATCTCTGCCGCCCGATCCATTTTACTTGTGCCTTTATGTCTTAAATAATGTTCCGAATTGACGGATTATCTCTGTTAAGGAACAGAATACACTGTGTCTATTCTTTCACAACCCTATCCAATGGAGATCATGATGAACACAACAACAGACCAAGCCGTCCAAAACGCCTACGCCCTTCGTAGTGAGTACCTTGCCGGTCTTATTCTCAAGGCTGTTAACAGCCTGCGCCGCCGTGCCACCGAAAACAACCCCGGCACGGGCGGACTTACCACAAGTCACTAAGTCGTCATAGCAAGGCGCGTAGCAGCCACAGCACACCCATACCGGCGGCCAACGTCCACAGGGTGCTGCGGCTGCGCCAGGCGACTAAACCCGCTACCAGACCAGCGAGCAGTCTGGCCTCATCAACACTGCCGGTTGCCCCATCGAATTGAACAAGCCCTGGAAGCACCAGTGCCGCAAAGGCCGCGGGCGGTACGTAATTTAAGCCTCGGCGCACCACAGTGGGCAATGTCAAATGTCCACCAAATACCAAAAACGCCCCACGCCAAAAAAACGTGCCCGCCCCGATCACCAAAATGATGAGCCAGACCGGATCAGTCATCAGACCACCACTGCTCAGCCGCCATGCCGGCCACAATGCCGGCTAAAGCCGCGGAGGTCAGTCCCAGCCCCGCGGGCAGATTACGCCCTAACACCGATAAGCTGCCTGCCACCGCAGCGGCGACAAATGAGGGGCGATTGCGAATCGCCGGCACGAGCAGTGCCAAAAAGATGAGCGGCACAAAAAAGCCCAGCTCCCAGCTGGCCGGCAACGCTGCGCCAGCCCAAAAACCAAAGGCCGTTGCCAGCTGCCAGATTACCCACAACGGCGCACCCACACCCATATAAAACCAATGGTTGTGCGCGGGCGGCTCATCCACCATAAAGCGTGAAATAGTTAGCGCATAAGCCTGATCGGTTAATAAGTACGCCATCGGCCCGCGCCAGCGCAGCGGCAGATCAGAAAAGTGCGGACCCAAATGCGCGCTGTACATCAGCATGCGCAGATTAATCAGCAGCGCGGTAATCACAATGATGGGCGCGGCGGCATTCGCATCGATAAGCTGAATAGCCGCCAGTTGCGAGGCGCCGGCAAAAATAATCACCGACATGCCCAGCGTTATTTCGGGACTTAACCCGACTTCAAGCCCTGCCAGACCGGCCGCCACACCAAATGGCGTAACGGCAGCGAGCATCGGAGATACAGCGCGTAAACCGGCGTAAAAGGCTTGGCGTCTCACGATTACCTAAGCGTCGGGCGGCATGGTGTTCGCAAACGCGGGCAGACTATTCATTTGCCCCAGCCACTCCACCGCGGCCGAATTCGCTGCTCGCCAATCAAGATCGGCTGATAAGCGAAACTCCAACCACGTCAGCGCCACGACCGTGGCAATGTCACCCAAATCAGGTTCGCCCGCACGGGCGGTGTCAATCGTATCGACCAACGCCAGGGTGCTACGGCGCAGCCCTTCTAATCGCCGCTCGGCCAGTTTGGTAGTGGGATCGCCAAAACGGCGCTCCAAAAACACGCCCACTCCGGAGTCAAGCGCACCCAAAGCAAGCCCAAGGCGGGCATGATTCACCTCAATATCATCTCTTGGAATCAGTCGCGGTTCCGGGAAACGACGCTCTAAATAAAGAACAATCACGGCCGCTTCGGTTAAGGCTTCACCCTCCGCCGTCACCAGCGTCGGCACCCGGCATACCGGGTTCACCGCCAAAAGCTCAGCAGGGCTCTGCCAGGGGTCTACCAAATGCTCTGTTACCCGGTCACCCAGCTGTTTTTGTGCCAGCACCAAACGCACAATCCGTGCGTATGGCGATGTGGGTGATGCATATAATTCCATCATGTTGTCGCTCCCTCCCCTTTCAATGCCCTGATTTTCTCTGCCGTATTATGCCCGATCATGAGTAGGCATGGTGTCAAAATCAATGTCAGCACCGTCGCAAAGGCCAGGCCACCGGCAATGGTCGCAGATAACTGCGTCCACCACTGCGTTGAGGGAGCGTTAAATTCGATTGTGCGGCCAAGCAGATCGACATTCAGCTTCAGCACCATCGGCATCAAGCCGAGAATCGTGGTTAGCGATGTTAGTAAAACCGGGCGCATACGCTGTACCGCGGTTCGGACAATCGCTTCAGGCACAGCCATTCCATCACCGCGTAAACGGTTGTAGGTGTCGATCAACACAATATTGTTATTCACCACAATGCCGGCCAGCGCGATCATGCCCACACCGCCCATCACAATGCCAAATGGCCGCTGGGTAATCATTAACCCCAGCAGCACGCCGGCACTGGAAAGCGCTATCGCCGAAAGCACTAACAGCGCTTGATACACACTGTTAAATTGCGTGACCAAAACAATACCCATCAGCGCGATTGCGATTAAAAACGCCCCGACTAAGAATGACTGCGCCTCACGCTGATCTTCATCTTCGCCACGAAACTCAATGCCAACGCCCTGTGGCAGTGGGTCTTCCTGCAGTGCGGCGCGTAGGGCAGAAACCC
>JAGXLT010000076.1 GCA_018334525.1 Gammaproteobacteria bacterium | reverse complement strand
GGTGGCGCGAAAATCCGCGCCCGCCTGCTCACCCCACTGCTGCTGAAGCACAGCCAGATCGCGGCCTGAAGCAAGCGTCTTACCGTCTCCATCCATCACCAGAAACCGCATTGTCAGATGACTTGGTATGCTGAGCGATTCCCACACATCAGCCTGTAAATCGACCCCCGTTATCCGCCGAAGCTCACGGCGCACGGCGTCCTCTAAAGATCCTCGACGATCGGGCAAGGCTTCCAGCACTGCCGATGCAAACTCCGGCACCGGAACAAAATGCCGCCGCAGGCGTTTTGGTAACGCACGAATGAGCGTCATCACCTTCTCAGTCAACAACCCGGGAACAAGCCACTCAAAAATATCGGGCTCAAGCGCATTAAGTGCAGCCACTGGCACGTGCACCGTGACGCCATCAGCATCATCACCCGGCTCAAACACATAGCTCAACGGCAATTGCAGATTGCCTGCTTTCAGGGTGTCAGGAAAATCTTCAACCACCGTATGATCTGTAGCCGCAATCAGCTGTTCTTTAGAAAAGCGCAGATGTTTGTCGCTACCGCCTCGCTTGAGCCAACGGGCAAGACCGGGGGCGTCAACCACCTCGGGTGGCAGGGCTGCCTCATACAGCGCCACCAGCTGCTCCGTATCAAGCACAAGATCACGCCGCCGTGCTTTCGCCTCGGCTTTTTCCAAGGCGGCATGCAAATCCCGGTTATGCTGCAGAAAGTCTGGGAGTGGCTGGGGATACTGCCCCAGCAGACCATCCTGAATAAATACCAGTCGGGCGGCTTGCGGCGACACCCGGGCGTAATCAATTTTGCGCCCCGTAATCACCGGCAGTCCATACAACGTCATATCAACCCGGCCGAATACTTTGCCGGCGTGCGAGTCCCAAAACGGACTGTGGTAATGCGCTTTGAGTAAATGTTTAGCAACGGGCTCTATCCACTCCGGGCGAACCTCGGCAACCAACCGGGCAAAGACCCGGCTCGTTTCCACCAGCTCGGCCGCCACAATCCATCGCGGGCGGCGTTTAGCCAGGCCTGATCCCGGGTGAATTGCCAGCTTTAAATCGCGTGCGCCCCGATACACATCATCCTCTTCGCGCATCGCCACCGCATTGAGCAGGCCGGTGAGCAAGGCACGATGAATCGCGACTCGGTCTGCCGGTTCCGCATTTTCCTTAAGCCGCATTTCTCTCGACAATGCACGCAACTGCCCATGCACCTCCTGCCATTCGCGCAGACGAGCGGGCGATAGAAAATGCTCTCGACACCAGGCGTCATACTGCTTTCGCTTGACCTCCTTGGCGGTGGCTTTCATCACAGCCCACAGATTAAGCAAACTCACAAAATCCGAGCGCTTATCCTGCCACTTGGCATGGGCTGTATCGGCTGCTTCTTGGTGATCAAGCGGCCGATCTCTGGGATCCTGAACCGACAAAGCCGCGGCCAGCACAAGCAATTCGTTTAATGCTCCTTCGGTCGCGCCGGCAAGCAACATTCGCCCGATCCGCGGATCTACCGGCAGCCGCGCCAGTTTCTTGCCTAAGGCCGTCAGTTGATGGGCGCTATCCAGGGCCTCCAGCGCTTCCAGCAGCCTTAAGCCATCGCGTACCAACCGCGGATCAGGCGCTTCAACAAACGGAAACTGATCAATTTCGCCCAAGCGTAAATGCTTCATCTGCAGAATGACGGAAGCCAAATTGGTACGCAGGATTTCAGGCTCTGTAAACACGGGGCGCGCCGTGAAATCTGATTCTTCATAAAGGCGAATGCATACCCCGGGGCCTTCACGTCCACATCGCCCCGAGCGCTGCAGTGCGCTTGCCTGAGACACAGGCTCAACAGGCAGGCGCTGAATACGGGTGCGAAAACTATATCGACTGATGCGGGCAAGCCCGCTATCCACCACATAGCGAATGCCGGGAACGGTTAAAGAGGTTTCCGCGACGTTTGTCGCCAGTACAATCCGCCGGCCATGGTGCGGTGCGAATACGCGCTGCTGCTCAGCCACCGATAAACGCCCGAAAAGTGGCACTACCTCGGTATGCGGCAGGTGCTGCTTACGCAGCGACTCAGCACATTGCCGAATCTCTCGCTCACCGGGTAAAAAAACCAGAATATCGCCTCGGCCGCAGCGAGCCAGCTCATCCACCGCATCAATCACTCCATCACGTAGATTAGATGGGGGGCGATAGCGAACTTCCACCGGCCATGTGCGCCCGGATACCTCAATAATCGGCGCCTGATCAAAATGCTCGGAAAATCGCTGCGGATCGATGGTGGCCGACGTAATAATCACCCGTAAATCAGGACGTGTCGGCAGCAGGCGCTTGAGATAACCGAGCAGAAAATCGATCGTCAGGCTCCGCTCATGCGCTTCGTCGATAATCAGCGTGTCATATTGCTTAAGCTGCGGATCATGCGAGGTCTCGGCTAGCAGCATCCCGTCAGTGAGTAGTTTAATCCGGGTTTGGGGGCTTGTTTGATCGCTAAAGCGCACTCGATACCCGACCAGCTCACCGAGGGGGCTGCCGCATTCCTCGGCAATTCGGGTTGCCAGTGCCCGCGCAGCAATACGGCGTGGCTGAGTATGCCCGATCATGCTGTCAGCACCGCGGCCCATGGCGCGCATCAACTGCGGTAATTGGGTGCTTTTACCTGAGCCGGTTTCACCGCAAACCACCACCACCTGATGCGCCGCCACCGCTTGTTGAATGGTCTCAGCCTGCTCGAGAATCGGAAGCATTTGCCGATCAATCATTCGTGCGGGGGCGATGGGCCCGATAGCTCCGTTTGGGGAAGTGTTTCGCCTCGACCTGCCAATGGTGGTCCTCACAAGTCAACACAAGACAACTGGGACCACCCTGGGTTCGCGTTCTGCCGGCTGCCCCGGGATTGAGCAGCCAGGGGTCGGCATCACAGGAGAGCTGCTGGCGGTGGCTATGACCATAAACCACCGCGCGATAATCGGCATACTGCCGGCGATATCGTCGATGCCGCTGCTCGACAGTGCCGCCATCATCACCATGCACCACCTTTATCCGACCGCCAGGCAAATCCACACTGGCCTCTGCGGCCAGATTGGCCAGGATATCCTGCTCATTCTCAGTCCAGTGCGCGGCATCATCGTTATTGCCACGAATCGCAACCACCTCCTGTCGCGGGTTCATGGCAAACAATATCGCAGCGCCGCCTACATCACCGGCGTGAATCGCAATATCACACTCACCAACCACCTCAGCGATTCGCGGATCAAGAAAACCATGGGTATCGGCAAGTAATGCCACTTTTAACGGCACTTCAGTCATCAGGCCTGCTCAATGGTCTGCGCCAGCGCTTCGTAGCTATCACAGTGGTCAAATTGGGGAAATTGAGCGAGCACATTATCAGGCGCATTAAATAAAATGCCGGTATGTGCGGCGCCCAGCATGTTCGTATCGTTGTACGAATCACCCGCGGCAACCACTTCAAAGTTTAGCTGCCGGAATGCGTTAACTGCCTCACGCTTATGATCCGGCAGCCGCAAATGATAGTTGCTGATCTGCCCGGACGCCTCAATCTGTAAGCCATGACAGAACAGCGTTGGCCAGCCGAGCTGGCGCATCAGAGGCCGTGCGAACTCTCGAAATGTGTCTGACAGAATCACGACCTGATATTGCGCACGCAGCCCCTCCAAAAAGGCCTCGGCGCCTGGCAGCGGCGACATCTCACTGATCACTGCCTCAATATCCGGCAGACCCAGTCCATGCCGATCAAGCTCGGCTAAACGCATCGTCATGAGCTCATCGTAATCAGCAATATCACGTGTTGTTGCACGCAGTGCTTCAATACCGGTTCGATCGGCAAAATCAATCCAGATTTCCGGTACCAACACACCTTCAAGATCAAGGCAGACAAGTTTCACAAATCAACTCCAGCACGGTAGCAGGGGAAGCGGACACTACGAGGTTTCTGCCGATGCTGCAAGATTTAACCTCAAGGAACCTTCGTGACATTACCGTGCTCTAATGGCACATTAGTGAGCAATATCCCAATCAGTGGTTATCTTCGGAGGACATCAATGGATCAGAATACACGGGTAGCTTCATCAGCGCGGTCTGCCAGTTCGGCGGGCTCGGTGATCGCGACGAATAAAGTACTGCGCAACACCTACGCATTACTCTCCCTGACACTGTTATTTAGCGCATTGATGGCCGGCGTTGCCATGGCCACGCAGGCACCTCCATTAAATTGGATGGTGGTGCTGGTCGGTTATTTCGGGTTGCTTTTTACCACATTTGCTCTGCGTAATAGCGCTTGGGGTATTGCCAGTGTTTTCGCGCTGACCGGCTTTATGGGATTTACCCTGGGCCCGATTCTAAGCTTTTACATCGGCGCCTTTTCGAACGGGGCGGAACTGGTGATGATGGCCCTTGGTGGCACAGGCGTTATGTTTTTAGGACTTTCTGCCTATGCGCTGACCACGCAAAAAGACTTCAGCTTCCTTCGCGGCTTTTTGCTGGCCGGCATCTTAGTCGCCTTTGTTGGTGCGATCATTGCGATCGTCTTCTCCATTCCCGCACTCTCACTGGCCATGAGCGCTGCGTTTGTGGTGCTCATGAGTGCGCTGATTTTGTATCAGACCTCAGAGATTATTAACGGGGGCGAGACGAACTACATCATGGCAACGATTACGCTGTATGTATCGATCTATAACCTGTTTACCAGCCTGCTGCATCTGCTTGCGGCATTTTCAGGAGAGCGCTAAGCGCTCTCCTTCCCTTTCCTAGCCTGAATGAAACTATCCCAGCTCCGTTACATTGTCGAAGTTAAACGACGCGGACTCAGCGTCTCAGCCGCCGCAGATGCGCTATTTACCTCGCAGCCCGGGGTCAGCAAGCAAATTCGATTGCTTGAAGAAGAATTAGGCATACAGATTTTTGAGCGCAGCGGGAAACACTTTACCCAGCTAACGCCAGCCGGCCATGAGATTATGGCTGTTGCCGAAAAAATCTTAGGAGAGACCCGAGATATCACGGCGATTGCAGAAGAGCACTCTGACGAGCGTCGCGGTAGCCTATCCATTGCCACCACGCATACACAGGCTCGTCACGCTCTGCCGCAGGCGGTGTCCTCTTTCCGTCAGCGCTATCCGACAGTCAGCCTGCATTTCCATCAGGGCACGCCTGTACAGATTGCCGAAATGGCGACGGCTGGCGAGGTTGACTTTGCTATTGCTACTGAAGCGCTCGGTCTTTATGAAGATTTAGTCATGCTGCCCTGCTATCGCTGGAATCGAAGTATTGTCGTGCCGGAGGGGCATGCGCTGTGCCAGGTCAAGCCGCTGACACTGGAGGCGATCGCCGCTTACCCGATTGTGACGTACGTTTTTGGTTTCACGGGCCGTTCTAAATTGGATGAAGCGTTCGCAAAAGCCGGATTGCAGCCCGATGTGGTCTTTACCGCCACAGACTCTGAAGTGATTAAAACTTATGTCCAACTGGGCCTGGGCGTTGGCATTATGGCCAGCATGGCATTCGAAGCCGACCGGGACCATGGAATGGTTGCGCTGGATGCCAGCCATCTGTTTGAGCCCAGCACCACTGGGATTGGATTTCGTCGTGGCGCCTTTTTACGTGGCTATATGTTGGATTTTATACAGACATTTGCACCGCATCTGACCCCGGC
>JAGXLT010000075.1 GCA_018334525.1 Gammaproteobacteria bacterium | reverse complement strand
CAAACCCTTCACCATGGCGGGGCTCGGACTGTTGTTTTTTGAAGGCGTTTTTGCGGGCTTAGTGCCACCGGATGATGCCAAGGCGTACATTGCTGGAATGATCTTGTTGGGGGCTGCGCCATGCACTGCCATGGTGTTTGTGTGGAGTCAGCTGACAGAGGGCGATGCCACTTATACGCTGGTTCAGGTGGCCATTAACGACATTATTATGATCTTTGCCTTTGCGCCGCTGGTTGCCTTTTTGCTGGGTGTGGCAGATGTCATTGTGCCGTGGCAAACGCTGCTGCTTTCTGTGGGCTTGTACGTCATCATTCCCCTGATTGCCGGTGCGCTAACACGGCAACATTTTATGGCGAAGGGCGGGCAAGATGCGGTTGATCAGTTCACCGGGCGCATTAAACCCATCACGGTTATCGGTTTGGTGGTCACGGTGCTGCTGCTCTTTGCGTTTCAGGGTGAGCGTATTCTGGCGAATCCGTTAGTGATTGTGCTGATTGCTATTCCACTGATTATTCAAAGCGTGGGTATTTTTGGTCTGGCCTATCTGTGGGCCCGCGGCTGGAATGTGCCGATCTCCATTGGCGCCCCCGCTGCGCTTATTGGCACCTCTAATTTCTTTGAGCTGGCTGTGGCGGTTGCGATTAGTTTGTTTGGCCTAAATTCGGGCGCTGCTCTGGCTACCGTTGTGGGTGTCTTGGTTGAGGTGCCGATCATGCTTGCGCTGGTCAAACTGGTGAATGGCTCACGGCGCTGGTACGAGCGAACAATGGCCGCATAGCCGCGCGGGCCGGCTTGTTCGCCTAGGTGAAGGCGTGCACAATGCCACGCCTTATGCATAGTGTTTTGCCCATTCTTGGCATCTTTGCGGTTTTCTCGCCGGCTTTAATGTTACCCGGGCCCGATTTTGTGGCAGTGGTCAGGAATACCATTGCGCGGGGCAAGCGCGCCGGCGTGTTGACCGCGCTGGGCATTAGTATTGGTATTATCTTTTATGCCGCACTCAGTGCGCTCGGGCTTTCTACGCTGTTAAATCGTATTGAGTGGTTTGAGGTGGTGGTGCGTGCAGTGGGCGCGTCGTTTCTGGCTTATCTGGGCATCCGGCTTTTGCTGACAAAAATGCCCGTCAGGCATTTGGAAAGGGAGCCGCCGAATGCACCGGCAGGGCCGGATAATCCGATACTACTCGGGCTGCTTGTTAATCTGACAAATCCGAAGGCGATTATTTTTTTTGCGAGCATCTTTGGTACGTCGATTCGGCCGGATACACCACTGTGGCTGTTGTTAGTGGTCATCATGGTTATCGGGGTGGCGGGGTTTCTGTGGTTTTCGGCAGTCAGCCTGTTTACCGTGTCCACCGGCTGGCTGATTCGGCTTGAGGATCATCAGCATTGGATCGAGCGGCTCGCCGGCCTAGCTTTTTTGGGTTTTGCGATTAAGATCGCCATTGATCTGACCCGTTAATCAGTAGCAACCGGCACAAACCCACTCAGCTCGGCCACTAAGGATTGCTGCGCGGCAGTCAGAGGTTGTTTAGCCGCGCGCAGCACATAGTGAATGGTAGGGGGCGGCTCAACGGCGCCCACATTAACCCAGTGGCATTGATCAGCGGTCATAAAGCTCTCGTTCATTAAGGCCACCCCAAATCCGGCGCTTACCGCGGCCCGCACGCCCGCAATACTGGCACTTTGCAGCACCTCTTCATAAGCGATGCCGGCATCGTCAAGAAGGCCAGTCGCAATTTGGCGGTAAAAGCATTTGCTGCCGAATGTCACGATAGGCAGAGGGCCCTGGTCAGAAAACGCGGTTTCTGTAGCCTGCACAAACTGCAGCGCCTCACTCCATAAATGAAAATCGTGTTTTTTCACATCCGCTTGTTCAACCGGCATGACTGCCAAATCAATATCGCCGGCTTCAAGCCAGTCAGCCACTTGCAGTGAGGAGGCCACACGCACCTGAAGTTGAATGCCCGGATGCGCCCAGCGAAAGCGCCCGGCAATACCAGCAACACGGCTGGTGGCCACATCATCGGTCGTGCCAAGACGGATGGAGCCGGTGAGCGCCGAGCCACGAAACCACTGCACAGCCGCATCGTGGGCAGACAGAATGCGATCAGCATATTCAATCAGCTCTTGGCCTTGCTGGGTGGGCCGCAGAACACGGCCTTCGCGGCGCAGCAATGCATGCCCGAGTCGCTCTTCGAGGCGACGAAGCTTCCAGCTGACAGCCGACTGTGTGAGCGATAAACGCTCGGCGGCCGTGCTGATATTACCGGTTTCTACGACCAGCTTGAGGGCACGCAATGATTCGGTGTCAAGTCTCATTTTCTGACTATGACAGAATTTTTAGAAAAGAAGAATAATTGTCATTAGTGTCATAGTAAGAATGCTCGCTACACTCGCGAAAAATAAAGCGCAGGAGGCGTTATGTTTCAGCAACTTCAACCCGTTGAATTCGTGGTGATGCCAGTGGCAAGTACCGGTGGTGCCAGTGAGTTTCGCCAGAGCATGACGCCACATCCTCTCGTGTATCAGGAGCTGCCGCATGAGCCGCATTTTGGCATTTATAACGGTCGATTACGGTCGTTGTTTTACGCCAAAGCGGATATGGAAACGTTGTACTGGCAGCTGCGTCGTCAGGTCATGATGTCGCATACCGGTGAGTTGCCAACCGAAATTCGCGGGCCGGATGCTGAGCGAATGCTGAATCGGGTTTTCACACGCGATGTCAGCAAGGTTCGTGTAGGCCGATGCAGTTATCAGATTGCCTGTTATCCGGATGGTGGAACCGTCATGGACGGTGTACTGATGCGTCTTGCCGACGATCGTTTTTGGTATGTGCAAAGCGATGGTGAATTTTACGGCTGGCTGCGCGCGCAGGCCGAAGGGTATGACGTAGAAGTATTTCAGCCCGGCATTTGGGTGAGCCAGGTACAGGGGCCGCGTTCACTGGATGTGCTTGATGCCGTTGCCGATGATGGCCTGCCCGAGCGGTTTCGTTATTTTGATATCGCTCATATCCACATTAATGGTCAGCCTGTTGTAATCACCCGCACCGGATTTACCAATGAATTGGGTTGGGAGTTTTACATGGAGCCCGGCGCAGATGCCGTTGCGATTGGCGAAAGCATCATGGAGGCAGGCAATGTGTATAACATGCTGACGACACCTGCAGAGGTTACCAATGCTCGTCGAATTGAAGGCGGATTACTCTTTGCTGGTACGGATTTTGATGACACGGTGACTCCGTTTGAGGCGGGTTTCGGCGCAATGGTGGATTTGAATAAGGGCGATTTTGTGGGTCGTGAGGCCTTATCAAAGGCTGATCAGCGGCAGCGTACCTGGGGGCTGACCTGCGCAACAGGTACGCCACGACATGGCGATGGAATCATGCAACAGGCAGTGCCCGCCGGTCGGGTTACCAGTGCAGCCTGGTCGCCCACGTTGGAATGCGGTGTTGGCATTGTTCGGCTGAACGATCCTGAACTTGGCCCCGGCAGTGAGTTAGAGGTGTTGTGCACAGATGGCGCCATGCATACCGCCGTGGTTTGTGAGCTGCCACTGTATGATAAAGCCGGCGATATTCCCCGTGGCCGTGCCACCCTGGAAACGCCCGCGGTGGTTGCCTGATGAGCCCAGCAGAGAAAGCTTCAGTACAAGGGTTTTCGATTGAGTCGGTGCCGCAGGATGCCCTGCGCATCGATGATTTCAGAATGCATTTGCCTGAAGGCACCCGGGTTTATATTGCCTGGCCGCCAAAGGCAACGCCGGATGTTATTGTGGCTGCGGCGGCCAAACTTAATCGGCAGGGAATGGTGCCGGTGCCTCACGTGGTAGCGCGGCGGGTGGAGTCTGAAGCGGTATTAGAGCGTTTCATTAATGAGTTGGCTGAAAAAGCCCATGTTGAACAGCTACTGCTGCTTGGCGGTGACCCCCCTGAGCCGATCGGCCCTTATGCGGATGCCGGCATGTTATTGCACAGTGGTTTTCTTGAGGCAGCTAATATTCGTACCGTTGAGTTTGCTGCCCATCCGGAGGGTCATCCGGTTATGCGTGGTAATACGCCCACTGAGGTTCTGAGCGCTAAAATTGCCGCAGCGAAATCGGCCGGGATTCAGGCCAAGGCCGTTTCTCAGTTTGTGTTAGATCCCGCTTCGATTATTGATTGGCATGAGAACAGCTATAGCCCCATAGCCGGAGGCGCGCCATTACAAATCGGTGTGCCCGGAGTGGTGAGCAGCAAGCGTTTATTACAAATGGCCAGTGCCTGCGGCATTGGTGAGAGCTTGGGGATGCTGCGTAAAAGCGGTCTTCGCCTGGCGAAAACCGCCTTGGGTAATGCGAGTACCGATACGCTGGTCAAAGCCCTCTCACCGCTGGTTAATCGCGCGGCCGATGTATCGGGCTTTCATTTTTATTCGTTTGGTAATTTTGAAAAAACCGCCGCCTGGGCAAGGGCAGCGGCTGCTCATTAATCGTTGAGTTGTTTGCGCAGCAGGTGCTTTTGAATTTTGCCGGTTGCCGTGCGCGGAATCTCAGCAAACACAAAGTGGCGTGGCATTTTGTAGCCGGCCAGGTGCTCGCGGCAATGGGCAACGAGCTCCTCTTCGGTCACGGTTTGCTCTGGTATTCGTTCAATAAACGCACAGGGCGTTTCACCCCATTTCTCATGCGGCATGGCCACAACGGCGACCACGGCGACCGCGGGGTGCTTATAAAGCGCATCTTCAATCTCGATAGACGAAATGTTTTCGCCCCCTGAGATAATGATGTCTTTGGAGCGATCCTTCAGCTCGATATAGCCATCGGAATGCATTACGCCCAGGTCACCGGAGTGAAACCAGCCGCCGGCAAACGCTTCTTCGGTAGCGCTCGGGTTGCGAAAATAGCCTTTCATCACGACATTGCCCCGAAACATGACCTCCCCAATAGTGTTGCCATCTGACGGCACCGGCTGGAGGGTGGTGGGGTCAAGCACCTTAAGCTGCTCCAGTGGCAGGTAGCGCACACCCTGGCGGGCTTTATAGGCAGTGCGTGTGTCGGCATCCAGACTGTCCCATTCGCTATGCCATTCGTTCACAACGGCGGGACCATAAGTTTCGGTTAAGCCATAAAGTTGCGTGACGTTAAATCCCGCGGCTTCCATTTCCGCCAGCACTTTTTTGGGTGGCGGGGCCGCAGCGGTAAAAAACTCGACTGTTTGCGTGAGTTCGCGGCGTTGCTCCGGCGGCGTTGATACCAGAAGCGACATTACCGGTGGCGCACCGCATAAGTGCGTGACTTTATGCTCTGATAATGCCTGCCAGATCGGCTCAGCACGCACTTCGCGCAGGCAGATATGTGTACCGAATAACACGGACAGGGTCCATGGGAAGCACCAGCCGTTGCAGTGAAACATCGGCAAGGTCCACAAATACGTGGAATGCCGCGGCATATTAGCAATAAGGGCATTGCCCTGCGCCAGCAAGTAAGCGCCGCGATGATGAGACACTACCCCTTTGGGATTGCCGGTGGTGCCGGAGGTATAGCCAATGGAGATGGCGTCCCACTCATCTTCGGGCATGAGCCACTGAAAGTCCGGGTCGCCACTGGCGATAAATTGCTCATAGTCCGTATGCTCAGACCCATTGGGCCCATCATAAATAATCAGCTCAGGCGCGACCTCACTGATGGCTAATGCCGCTTGAGCGAGTGGTAGCAGCGCTTGATCAACAATC
>JAGXLT010000074.1 GCA_018334525.1 Gammaproteobacteria bacterium | reverse complement strand
TAAGCCGACTGCCCGATCACGCGGCACAATAACCGCATCTACCCCACCACCATCGGCCGCACGCAAGCAGGCGCCCAAGTTGTGCGGATCCTGCACCTGATCAAGCACCAGCAGTAAAGGAGGACCGACCATACGATCAAGAAAATCATCAAGATCACTGGCATCCTGCGGTGCTGCGCCGGCATATCGCAACACAATCCCTTGATGCGCAACTTCACCCACCAAGCGTCGCAGGTCACGCACTTCAACCTCATGAATGGCGCAACCGGCCGCCCTGAGCTTCTCGCGCATCCGCTGCAGCCGTGCATCACGTCGGCGCTTATCAAGCCAGGCCTCAGTCACTCGCCCGGCGTCAAACGCCAACGCTGCGCGCGCCGAATGCAAACCATAAATCAGCTCTAAATCACTCATCGACGGCGCCGTTTGCGGCCGCCCCGGGGCGGACCACCGCGCTGCTGTTTAGCTTTCGACTGACCTTTCGGCTGAGGCAGCGGCACCCCATCAGGCCCCAGCGGATGCGCTACCGGATCGAAATCGATTTTTCCGTCGTCAACATTCACTTGCGCAACGCGCACGCGAATTCGATCGGTAAGCCGATACTCCTTACCCGTACGCTCACCGGTGAGTCGATGGCCAATCGCATCAAAGTGGAAGAAATCCTGCTCAAGATTGGTGATATGAATCAATCCATCCACATACAACTCATCAAGCTCCACAAAAAGCCCAAACCCAGTTACACCACTTATGACGCCGTTAAATTCCTGCCCCACCCGATCGAGCATAAACCGACATTTTAGCGTCATCATCGCATCACGCGTGGCCTCTTCGGCGCGGCGATCAGTCATTGAGCAATGCTCGCCCAACGTCACCAAAGAATCCTCGGTGTAGCGAAAAGACTCAATCGGCGCTTTGGCCAACACATGCTTAATAGCACGATGCACGACCAAATCCGGATACCGCCGAATCGGCGAGGTAAAGTGTGCATAAGCATCCAGCGCTAAACCAAAGTGCCCGGCATTATCCGGTCGATACTCGGCTGCCATCATCGAGCGCAGCATAATGGTCTCAATTAAATGCCGATCCGGCCGGGATACCACTTCTTTCATTAACGCCGAATAGTCTTTCGGCGTGGGCTCATCGCCCCCCTCAAGCCGTAACCCGGTTTGCTCCAAAAATGTGCGAAGTTTTGTTAACCGCTCAGGCGCAGGCTTTTCATGGACCCGGTAAAGCGCGGGGATTTTATGCCGGCGTAAAAACCGCGCGGTGGCCACATTGGCCTTGATCATGCATTCTTCGATGAGCTTGTGCGCATCATTTCTTTGAATGGGATGCACGCCCAATATCTGGCCGTCATCACCAAATTCCACCACCGAGTCGGTGCTTTCAAAATCAATCGCACCTCTGGCCTCCCGTCCGAGGCGCATGGCTTCATAGGCCCCATACAAGTGCTCTATTTGCGTTAATACATGCTGGTGCTCTTCACGCAAATTAGGATCAGCCCCGGTCTGAATGGCGTCAACCTGCTCGTATGTCAGCCGCGCCGCAGAGCGCATCAAGCCCTCAAAAAACCGCGAGCGTTTTAGCTCGCCGGCATGATCAATCACCATCTCAGTGACCATGCAAAGCCGATCGACGTGAGGGTTTAGAGAGCACAATCCATTAGAAAGTATCTCCGGCAGCATTGGCACTACGTTTTGCGGGAAATACACCGAGTTGCCACGCTCAGCCGCTTCGGCATCCAATGCCGTGTCGGGCTGCACGTAAGCGGCCACATCAGCAATCGCAACGATGACCTTCCAGCCACCTTCAACCGGCTCGGCATAAACGGCATCATCAAAGTCACGCGCATCCGCGCCATCAATTGTAATCAGCGGCACATTTCGATAATCGCGCCGTCCTTTCTTCACGTCTTCCGGCACCACATCACTAAAGTGAGCACTTTCGCTGAGCACCTCTTCTGGCCACTCCACCGGAATGCCATGGGTTCGCGCTGCAACCGCCACCTCATCACCCATTGCGATTTGCGTGCCAAAGACCTCAATAATCCGTCCGATAGGCTGACGCCGCTCTGAGGGCTGACTCAGCAGTTCCGCAGTAACCAGTTCGCCATGCTTCGCACCACCGCGATCGCCTACGGGAATAATCACATCTTGATGCAATCGCTTATTATTGGGCACCACAAACCCAATTCCGCTCTCCTCAAAAAATCGCCCGGCGATCGTCTTATTGGCATGCTCGATAATTTCCACGAGCTCGCTGCTGCTGCGCCCCTGCTCATCTTCGCCGGTTAACCGCACCACAACACGGTCACCATTGAGTAAACGACGCATTTCTTTGGGCGGTAGATACACCGGATCACCACCACGATCCGGATGTACAAACCCCGCTCCATCCGGCGCTGCACGCACCCGACCTCTTATCAGTTCTTCGTTATCAACGATCATGTAGCCGTTTCGGCGATTGCGCACCAGCTGCCCGTCTCGCTCCATCGCCTTTAGCCGACGGCGCAATCCCTCGACCGCATCCTCGTCCTCATCAAGACGAAAAAGGACAGCAAGCTCTTTGCGGCCCATCGGCTTCGACTGCGCTTGGAGTTGGTCGAGAATGTATTCGCGGCTGGGAACGGGGCTGCCGTATTTATCACGTTCGCGCTCAAGGAAAGGATCGTTACCGGGATCAGCGGTTTTTTGCTCTTTAGACATGTGCGACAGGATACGGCATGCACTCGTATTTGACACCCATAACGCGCGGCAGTATTCTCCTGCGGCTCACCTGCCCAGGTGGCGGAATTGGTAGACGCGCTAGCTTCAGGTGCTAGTAGGGGAAACCCTGTGGAGGTTCAAGTCCTCTCCTGGGCACCATTATTTTTTATATTCGGTTTAAAATCCAATCGGGTGAAACGCCGGCTTGTTCAACTGCCGCCGTAACATCACTGCCGGCCATCACGCCCGAATCCAGCACCAACGCCGTTTTTACACCAGCAACCAGACCACCTAATATGTCGGTGTGCAAGGTATCGCCTACCATCAGCACCCGCTGCGGGTCGAAATTCGGACCTAAACGCTCAAGCGCCAGGCTATAAATATTTTCAAAAGGCTTGCCGAAAAACCGGGGCAGAATGCCGGTACGCTCAGCGACATCATGTCCGTAAGAACCCGGCTCTATGGAGACACCCATTGGTTGCGGCGCCATTAAATCGGGGTTAGCCACCCATATCGGGCGCGGATGGTTACGCAGACTGGCAATCAGCTTTGCCTGACGCGCGTCACTCCAAGATCCGGCACCAACAAACAAAAACCCTTCAACCGCATCATAGGCACCAGCGTCATCCGTCAAACGCGTCAAAACCAACGCGCCAAACTCATCCGGCCCATAATCTTCGCCCGCGATAACGCCCCAGTGTCGGGAAGGCTCAGTTTTTAACGCCTGCAAGAGGGCCTTGCGGCTCGTAATGATGTCATCACTCGAAAACTGATAACCCAGCCGCGCCAACCGCTCCTCGATTGCGCCATGAGCAAACCCGGCCGCGTTAGAGACAACCAGCATGCGTTTGCCTGCTGCCTGCAATGCAGCGATTCGTTCAGGCACCCCCGGCACAGCCTGCTGGCCGATATTCAGCACCCCATACGCATCCAACAAAACCGCATCGAAACAATTTTTAATCTCACCTAGCGTTTCAACACGCAGGCACTCTCCTGCTCGGTTTGCTGCCGGAAGCCGACCGCTAACGGCCATATAGGCGGGCAATACATCCGCCATGTCATGAGTCATTATTTGTCCACCCATTATTCAGAATGGTGCAAGGATACCGGAGTGAGTGATTTTTTCGCTAAAATCCAAATATGCGCTGGATACGTCGCTTAATTCCCATTCTACTATTGGTCAGTATGGCTAATGCCACTGAACCCAAGGTCAGTGTAGTTAGTGAGAATCTCGAGCATCCCTGGGCACTGGTTTTTTTGCCGCAGGGCAATTTACTGATCACTGAGCGCCCCGGACGCCTTCAGCGCGTGAACCCACAGACTGGTGAGCAACAAATCATTCACGGCACGCCAACCGTGTCAGCTAGCGGCCAAGGCGGTCTATTGGATATCGCCTTACATCCTCGCTTTGCAGAAAATCGCTGGGTTTATTTAACCTGGGCGGGGCAATGCGAAAGCGGCACAGCCACCCACTTGGGCCGCGGGCGCTTAATCGATGATGCCTTACAGGATTTTGAAATCTTATTCATCGCAACACCTTGCGTTGACAGCGGGCGTCATTTTGGCTCTCGTATTGTCTTTGATTCAAATGGTTATCTGATGATGACCACTGGCGACCGGGGCGAGCGCAATCGCGCCCAAGATCTTAATGATTACAACGGCTCCGTACTGAAACTGAATGACGACGGCAGCATTCCGGGGGAAAGTGCTATTTACAGCTATGGGCACCGCAACCCCCAAGGCGCTGCAATCCATCCACAAACCGGCGCACTGTGGATTCATGAGCATGGCCCCAGAGGCGGCGATGAGATCAATCTGCCGGTTGCGGGCGGCAACTTTGGCTGGCCGGAAGTCACCTATGGCCGTGAATACTGGGGCCCACGCATCGGTGAAAACAGTCTGCCCGGTATGGTTGACCCGATTTATCAATGGACTCCCTCGATTGCACCCTCTGGAATGGCCTTCTATACGGGTGATGCCTTTCCTGAATGGCAAGGAGACCTGTTAGTCGGTGCCCTGGTAAAAACGCATCTGGCGCGCCTTGAGCTTGATGGAACGACGATCACTCAGGAAACGACCTACCTTGCCGAGCGAAACCGCCGAATACGAGCCATTGCTCAAGGCCCCGATGATTTAATTTATCTGCTAACCGACCACCGTAACGGAGAGCTGCTACGCTTATCTCCATAGACCCGGATATATAGGAGCCTAAAACCGCAGTGGACGGCGCATTTGCCACCATATTTTATGAAATCGCACTGCTCGTGCTTTTAGCAGCCGGTGTGGGTTTTGTCGGCCTATTGCTTCGGCAACCACTGGTCGTGGCATTTATTGCGGTGGGCGTTTTAGTCGGGCCCGACGCATTGGGGCTTGTCTCATCAGAGGAGTTTATTGAGACATTAAGCCAGATATCTATCGCCGTGCTTTTATTTTTAGTCGGACTAAAGCTGGATGTCAGCTTAGTCCGAAATCTTGGGAAGGTGGCCGTGGCAACCGGCTTAGGCCAGGTCACCTTTACGGCATTTTTTGGATTTCTCATCTGCCTTATGCTAGGCATTGACGCACTCACCGCGCTGTACATCTCGATTGCTCTGACGTTCTCCTCAACAATCATCATCGTGAAGCTTTTGTCGGATAAACAGGAAATTGGAGCGCTCCATGGAAAAATCGCGCTGGGGTTTTTAATTGTTCAGGATATCTTCGTCGTGCTGGCCATGGTTAGCCTATCTGCCATCGGTGTTGGGCTAAACGAAGAAACTGGTAACTTCTGGCAGATTCTTCAAGTCTTCCTGAGCGGCATAGCAATGGTTGGTGCCGTTATTCTATTCATTCGCTATGTGGCTGACCCGCTGCTTGGCCAAATCGCCCGCTCCGCGGAACTGATGGTAATCTTTGCCGTTGGCTGGGCAATCAGCCTGGCTGCCGCCGGCGATGCCTTCGGCTTCGGTAAAGAGCTCGGTGGACTCCTGGCTGGCGTGTCATTGGCATCGACCCAATATCGTGAAGCAATTGGCTCCCGACTTGCCTCCTTGCG